>NZ_JADCQA010000004.1:231967-331700 GCF_014947095.1 Stenotrophomonas sp. B2
GGGGCGGCGCGGGCCAGGCCCCGCGCGCCGCCCCCCGGGCATCCGCCCGCGGGGCTGGCCCCGCCGCTACCCGAGGCGGTCAATCCAGCCAGCCGTCGCGTTCGCTGTGCAGGATGCGGCCGTCATAGCCGCTCAGGCGCACCTCGACCTTCTGGTTGCGGGCATTGCGCGCTTCCAGCGACCAGGTGGCGCCATCGCGCTCCAGCGAGTGGATCTCGCGCAGGCCCTGCGACTGTGCCTTGGCCAGCACCTGCTCGGTCGGCAGCAGCGCGCGGCCGTTGTGCTCATCGAAGATCTCGCCGGTCTTCGGGTCCACGTAGACCTCGCTGAAGCGGCCATCGGCGCGGCTGACGTCGGCTTCCCACAGGCCGTCATCGCGTTCGATCTCGTGGATCTGGGTGTAGCCGGCCTTGCGCAGGGCCTGCTCGGCCTGGGCCATGCCCAGCGGTGCAGCGTGCGCGGCCGGAGCGATGGCCAGCACGGCGACGGTGGCGAGGGTGAGCGACTTCAGCATGGGAGTTCTCCTGTTCGTGGCCGGACCATTCCGGCAGCACCACGATGTCGCGGTCGGCTAACAGCCCCTTAGCGGCCATCGTTAGTCGGCTGTTAGTCAGCGGTGCCATGCTCGCGCCTGTCGCCATCGCCCGAGGATCCGTCACCGATGCTGGTCTCCCTGCCCCTGCTGCTGGCCCTGGCCACTCCGGGCTCCGCTGCCGCCCCTGCGCCGGACCCGGCGCAGCAGGTCGCGCGCCGCGCCGTGCAGCAGGGCCGTTACGTGCCCCTGGAACAGGTGGTGCGCGACGCGCTCAGGCGCCAGCCTGGCCAACTGCTGGAGGTGGAGCTGGACGACGCGGTGTACGAGGTGGAGATCCTGCGTGACGACGGCGCAGTGGTGGAGCTGGACTATGATGCGCGCAACGGGACGTTGTTGAAGATGGAACTGGACGACTGATGCGGATCCTGCTTGCCGAGGATGACACCGAGCTGGCCAAACGCCTGCAGCCCCTGCTGGAGCAGGCCGGCTACGTGGTCGATGTGGCCACCGATGGCCGTCGTGCGGAAGAGATCGGTCAGATCGAGGACCTGCATGCCGCGGTCGTCGATCTTGGCCTGCCCGGCCTGGATGGACTGAGCGTGATCGAGCGCTGGCGTGCCCATGGCCGCGATTTTCCGGTGCTGGTGCTGACCGCACGCAGCCGCTGGCACGACAAGCTGGCCGGCTTCGATGCAGGCGCCGATGACTACCTGACCAAACCGTTCCAGGCCGATGAACTGGTGCTGCGCCTGCGTGCCCTGATCCGCCGCAGCCGGGGCCACGCCAGCCCGCGCCTGCAGTGCGGCCCGCTGCAGCTTGACGTCAACGCCGGTCGCTTTGAACTCGACGGGCAACCGTTGCCGCTGAGTCCCCAGGAGTTCCGCGTACTGAGTTACTTCATCCATCACGCCGGCCGCGTGATCAGCCGCGACCGCCTCGGCGAACAGGTCTTCGAAGGCGGTTACGATCCGGACTCGAACGCGCTGGACGTGCTGCTTGGCCGGGTGCGGCGCAAGCTGGGCGTGGAACTGATCCATACCGTGCGTGGCCAGGGTTGGCGGCTGGCCGAGGCATGAGCGCGCGCCAGCCTTCATTGCGGCGGCGGCTGCTGCTGGTGGGGGGCATCGGCCTGGTGCTGGTGTCGGTGCTGGCCAGCGTGCTGCTGGGCGAGCTGTTCAAGCGCAGCGCGCGCGACCGTCTTGACGGCGAGTTGCAGCAGGACATGCTGACTCTGCTCGCGCAGGCGGAGATCGATCCCGACGGACAGCTGCGGCTGCGCCAGGAACCCAACGACGCGCGCTTCCAGCGTGTGTTCTCCGGCGCCTACTGGCAGATCACCGACCGCAACGGCAAGGTGCTGCTGCAGTCGCGCTCGCTGTGGGACCAGACGCTGCCGGTCACGGCCACCGGCCCGACCGAGCGCAATCTGAGCGGGCCGATGCAGCAATCGCTGCGTGCCCGTGTGCAGCAGGTGCGCCTGCCACGTGCATCGCGGCCCTACATTGCGCTGGTTGCCCATGATCGCAGCGCGCTGGACGCGGACACCGCCGCCTTCCGTCAGCGCAGCGCGCTCGCGCTGGGCCTGCTGGTCGCGGCATGGCTGGCGGTGCTGGCCAGCCAGGTGCATTTCGGCCTGCGCCCACTGCGCGGCCTGGGCCAGCAGCTGGAACGCATCCGCCGTGGCGATGCCGAGCGCATCGACCGCAGCCGGCTGGATCTGGAGATCGCGCCGCTGGCCGATGAGCTCGATGCCCTGCTCGATCACCACCAGCGCATGGTCGCGCGCGCGCGCAGCAGCGCCGAGGACCTGGCGCATGCGCTGAAGACGCCGCTGAGCGTGTTGGCGGCCGAAGCGGAGGGTGAAGGACGCGGCTGGCGGCGCACGGTGCACGAACAGGGCGCGCGCATGCGTGCGAGCATCGACCGCTACCTGGCCGCCGGCCTGGCCGTGGACCACCACCAGCGCAGCGATGTGGCGCCCGCGGTGGAGGCATTGTGCCGATTGATGACCCGCGTACATGCCGGCCGCCGCATCCGCTTCCAGATGGACGTGGCACACGGGCTGGCCTTCGCCGGCGCAGCCACCGACCTGGAGGAGATGCTGGGCAACCTGCTGGACAACGCCGGCAAATGGGCCGCCAGCGAAGTACGCCTGCGGGCCCTGGCCAAACAGGACCGGCTGCATATCGAAGTGCGCGATGACGGCCCGGGGCTGGACGAAGCCAAGCTGGAGAGTGTCCTGCAGCGTGGCGTACGCCTGGACGAACGGGTGGAAGGCAGCGGCCTGGGCCTTGCGATCGCCGCGGAGATCGCCGCCAGCCACGGCGGCTCACTGCGCCTTTCCAACGAGAACCCGGGACTGCGCGCACGGTTGGAACTGCCGCTGGCCCCGACGGACGCCCCGCCTCCCCGGTAGAGCCGCCCCGGCGCTGCACGACCCGCCTCAGCGCTGATGCATCCACCAGCAGTCGATGGCGTCGAGCACGATGTGGATCACCAGGCCGATGCCCACCAGGCGGGTCTTCTTCGGCACGCACAGCCCGGCATACACCGCGATCGCCGGCGCGGTGTGCAACGGGTGGAAGCCGATGCTGCAGCGGTTCGGCGCGTAGATCGGATCGGCCAGCAGATGGTCGAGGTCGATGATCCAGCCCAGCAGCATCAGCAACCACGCCGACGCAAAGCGCTTGCGCCAGAACAGCCATGCCAGCAGGGCTGGCACGGCGGCATGCAGGAACAGGTGGAAGATCGCGCGGGCGCTCATCAGGACCGTTAGCGCCGGGCCATGCCCGGCGTTGCCGCAGGCATCAGACCAGCGGCTCGTCGGACAGGTAGGTGTAGCCGGTCAGGCCCGCCTCCAGCGCCTGCGACAGTTCCTGCGCACGCTCCGGCGACAGCCCGGCGGCAGCCACGCGCTGGGCATAGGCCGCGCGCAGGTCATCCAGCCGGTAGCCCACGTAGTCCAGCATCACGTCGGTGGTGTCGCCACGACGCTGCTGGGTGATCGCGTAGCCGTCCGCATCGGCCACCACTTCCACCGCGTCGGTGTCACCGAACAGATTGTGGATGTCGCCCAGGATCTCCTGGTAGGCACCGACCATGAAGAAGCCGATGCGGTAGCTCTCGCCGTGCTTGATCGCGTGCAGCGGCAGCGAACTGTCCAGGCTCTCGTTCTCGACATAGGTCTTGACCATGCCGTCCGAGTCGCAGGTCATGTCGGCAATGATGCCGCGACGGTCCGGAACTTCGTCCAGCCGCTCGATCGGCACGATCGGGAACACCTGGTCGATGGCCCACGCGTCGGGAATCGATTCGAACACGCTGAAGTTGACGAAGTACTTGTCGACCAGGCGCTCGTTCAGTTCATCCAGCGCCGGACGGTGGCTCTTCTCGTCATAGCTCAGGCGCGCACGCACGCCGTGGGCGATGGCGTAGAACAGGTCGTCGATGCGCGCACGCTGCGGCAGGTCGATCTGGCCCAGCGCGTAGCTGGACAGGCCTTCGGCATGGAAGTGCTGCGCCTCCTGGAACAGTTCCACCGCCGGGCGCACGTCCAGTTCCTCGTGGATCTCGCGCAGATGACGGATCGAAGCCGGCTCGTCATCGTGCTGGTCCGGCACGCGGCCTTCCTGCGCCTGTTCCACTTCGGACACATTCGCGATCAGCACTGCATGGTGCGCGGTCATCGCACGGCCGCACTCGGTAACGATGCGCGGGGGGGGCAGGCCGTGCTCTTCGCAGGCGTTGGCCAGCGGCTGCACGATGTTGCTGGCATACGAATTCAAGCCGTAGTTGATCGAGCAGAAGCTGCGCGACCGGGTGCCTTCGTAATCCACGCCCAGGCCGCCGCCCACGTCCACATGGGTGATCTTCGCGCCCAGCTGCGACAGTTCAACGAAGTAGCGGGTGGCTTCGCGCATGCCGTTGGCGATGTCGCGCACGTTGGAGATCTGCGAGCCCATATGGAAGTGCAGCAGGCTCAGGCAATCGGCGTACTCGGTATCGCGCAGCGACTTCCACAGGTCCAGCAGCTGGCGCGGGGACAGGCCGAACTTGGCCTTGTCGCCCCCGCTGTTCTGCCACTTGCCGGCGCCCAGCGAAGCCAGCCGCATGCGCACGCCCAGGCCGGGCTTCACGTCCAGCGCCTTGGACTCTTCCAGCACCAACTTCAGCTCGGACGGCTTCTCGATGACGATGAAGGTCTGCAGGCCCAGCTTGCGACCGATCAGGGCCAGGCGGATGTACTCACGGTCCTTGTAGCCGTTGCAGACGATCAGGCCGCCCGGGCGCGACAGTGCCAGCACCGCCATCAGCTCCGGCTTGCTGCCCGCTTCCAGGCCGAAGCCCTCGCCGTGGTGGCTGGCCAGGGTACCGGCCACGCCGCGGTGCTGGTTGACCTTGATCGGGTACACCGCGGTGTAACCACCCGCGTAATCCCAGTCCTGCTGGGCCTGGGCGAATGCCGCCTGCAGCTTGCCCAGGCGCTGGCCGAGGATGTCCGGGAAGCGCACCAGCAGTGGCAGCTTGGCGCCCGCCTCGCGGGCGGCGTCCACCACCTTGGGCAGCGACACCACCGGGCCGTCCGCCCCGGTCGGTCTCACCACCATGTGCCCGGCCTGATCCACGTCGAAGTAACCATCCGCCCAATGCGGGATCGAGTAGGTCTTGCGGGCTTGGTCGAGGGACCAATCGGTCATTTCAGTCGGCCTTGTTGGCAATAAAAGGGGGGGCATGATAACGCCTATATGCCCACAGGTTCGTTATCATGCGCGCCCGCGCCCGTGACCCGGCTCCTGCCGGACCTGAACAGGCCGATCCGTCCGGATGTGGCTTGCGCCACGCGGCCCCGTGCCGCCAACCCGGCTCTACCCCCTCCGAACAGGACCCCAGAAGGACACGTCCCATGACTGACAGCAACAACTGGTACATCGAGCATTTCGAGCGCACCGGCTCGGCCATCGGCTACCGCATCACCGGCAAGCTGGACGAGGTGCAGTCGCCCTTCCAGAAGATCGAGATCTTCCAGACCACCGACTGGGGCAACCTGATGACCATCGATGGCGCCATCATGCTGACCAGCAAGGACAATTTCTTCTATCACGAGATGATCAGCCACCCGGTGCTGTTCACCCACGCCGCCCCCAAGCGCGTGGTGATCATCGGTGGCGGCGACTGCGGCACCCTGCGCGAAGTGCTCAAGCACAAGGGCGTGGAGAGCGTGACCCAGTGCGACATCGACGAGCAGGTCACGGTGATGGCGCGCAAGCACTTCCCGGAGCTGTGCGACTCCAATGACGATCCGCGCGCCGAACTGCTGTTCGACGACGGTGTGGCCTACATGGCCAACTGCCCGGCCGGCAGCGTGGACGTGGTGATCGTGGACTCCACCGACCCGGTCGGCCCGGGCGAAGGCCTGTTCAACAAGGCCTTCTACGAGAGCTGCTTCAAGGCGCTGAAGGACGATGGCATCCTGGTGCAGCAGTCCGAATCGCCGCTGATGCAGCTGGAACTGATCAACGAGATGCGTACCGAGATGGGCAAGGCCGGCTTCGGTTCGTTCAAGACCCTGCCGTTCCCGCAGCCGTGCTACCCGACCGGCTGGTGGAGCGTGACCATGGCGCGCAAGGGCGACAGCAGCTTCGACTTCCGCCAGGCTGATTCGGCCGCCAAGACCTTCACGACCCTGTACTACACCGCCGCGCTGCACACCGGCGTGCTGGTGACCCCGCCGTTCGTGCAGGCGGCACTGAAGAGCTGATCCAACAAAAAACCCGCGCTGGCAGCAGCGCGGGTTTTTCATTTGCAGGCAACGCCGGGCGATGCCCGGCGTTTCGCTTACAGCGCCCAGATTCCGGCAATCACCGCCGCCACCAGGCCCCACTTGATGACCTGGTAGGCCACCACGCTGCGCTCGCGCAGCGCCTTGGCCTTCAGGCGCACCTTGTACAGGCTGCCGAATGCCTTGTTGACACCCCCGGTCGGATCACCTGGCAGGTTCGGCGAAGCGCCACCGGCCAGCAGCGTGGCGGCCACCGCACGGTTGAACAGGCCCGGCAGGCCGAAGCGCAGCGGGCGCGCGATGTCGCAGAACAGGATCACTCGGTCCTGCTCGGTCTCGTTATGCGCGTGGTGGATGTAGGTTTCGTCGAACATCATCCACTCGCCGTCGCGCCAGCTCTTCCGGATGCCGTCCACTTCGATGTAGCAGGCATCATCGTTGGGGGTGCTCAGGCCCAGGTGCAGGCGCAGCGAACCGGCGAACGGATCGCGGTGCGGACGCAGCTCGCTGCCCGGCGGCAGCTGCGCGAACATCGCTGCGCGAACATCCGGAATCGACTCGATCAGGGCCACGGTCTTCGGGCACAGCGTCTTCGCTGACGGGTGCGAGGGGCCGTACCAGCGCAGGTAGAAGCGCTTCCAGCCACGGCGGAAGAACGAGTTGAAGCCCGCATCGTTGAAACTGCTGGACGCAGCGATCTTCTGCGCATCGCGCAGCGCCAGCGCCTCGTCACGGATCATCTGCCAGTTCTGGCGCAGGGGTTCCAGCTGCGGGAACTCCTTGCCCGGGTCCAGAAACGGCGTGGTCGGCACCTTCGAGAACATGTACATGACCACGTTGATCGGGGCCATGAAACTGGAGTGGTCCAGCAGCTGGCGCGACCAGCGCGCGCGGACCTTGCCACGGAAGTGGATGTACAGCACGCAGGCCACGAACAGCACTGCCAGTACGATCTTGATCATCAAAAACTTTCCTCCGGCGGCAGCCGGAACGGGAATCAGGGGGCGATGCACGGCGCAGGCGGCCGGCATCGGTGGCAACGCGGCAGGGGACGGGGACGTGCCGGAACGGGGCGGCCGCCGATGTCGCGGATGAACAGCTTATGGTCGGCAGGCCGTGCGCCGGGGTCAAGCCACACGTGCGCCATGTTCAGCGGCGCTTGGCTGAACGGGTGGATTTCCTCTTCAACTTATTGATTTTCAATGCCCCAAACCTAAGAGTGAGACGAAATTGTCCGCCCGTGCGCGACGAACTGTTCCAGCCACGGCCCCGACATTTCTCCGACAGAACGTGGATTAGCGAACTTGCCGGTACTAAAATTGACTTAACGAAAGTTTAGCCAGTTTCCCCCGCCTCACCGGTTCGCTTGACGCTTCAGCGCCGCCCACCGGGTCGTCCGAGACCCCGCCATGCCCCTTCCTGCCTCCCCCTGCCAGACCTGCGGCGATGACGCCACCACGCCCCTGCTGCTCAAGCGTGGCGAACGCCTGCTGGCCCCCGATGTCTATCGCACCTGCCTGGATGGCCGCGAGGCCGTCATCAAGGACTACTCCCGCTATCGCGGCACGCCGCTGTCGCTGGTCGCACGCCTGATGGTGCGCCGTGAAGCGCGCATGCTGCAGCGCCTGGGCGGCTGGAAGCACGCGCCGGCGCTGCTGGGAACACTGGGAGGCCTGGCACTGGGCATGGAGTTCATTCCCGGCCAGACCCTCAGCACCGCCCAGGCAGTCGGCAATGAAGTGTTCGAGCAGCTGCAGCACGCACTCAGCCGCCTGCATGCGGCCGGCATCACCCATAACGATCTGCACGGCACCAACGTGGTGGTCAGCGGCGGCGTACCGGTGCTGCTGGACTTCACCTCGGCCTGGCGCGCACCGCGCTGGCTGCGCCGCAACCCGCTGACCCGGCAGATGCGCCGCAGCGACATGAAGAACCTGCTGAAGATCCGCCAGCGCGTGACCGGGCAGGCGCCCAGCGCCACCCAGGCCGCCCTGGTGGCCGACCCCGGCTGGGTGGCCGCAGTGCGCCAGGGCTGGAAGCGGTTCTATAAGTGGGCGAAGCGCCGGTAAGCGTCGCTCCGCTCACCGCTTTACCGCTCCTTGTAGAGCCGAGCCCATGCTCGGCTGCTCTTTGTAGAGTCGAGCAAGCTCGACTCTACATAACGGCGGAACGGCAGCCGCGCATCGGCTCGGCTCTACAACATCCCGCCGGACGGCTTACAACGCGTCTGCGTCCAGCTCGCCGGTACGGATACGCACCACGCTGCCCAGGTCATACACGAACACCTTGCCGTCGCCGATCTTGCCGGTGCCGGCCGCCTTGACGATGGCTTCCACCACCGCCTCCACCTGGTCATCGGTCACCGCCACTTCCAGCTTCACCTTCGGCAGGAAGTCGACCACGTACTCGGCGCCACGGTACAGCTCGGTATGCCCCTTCTGGCGGCCGAAGCCCTTGACCTCCGTCACCGTGATGCCGGTGACGCCACGCTCGGCCAGCGCTTCGCGCACGTCGTCGAGCTTGAACGGCTTGATCACCGCCATGACCATCTTCATCGTCGATCTCCTGTCTTCCGGCGTGGAGGATAGCGCCTGAACGCGCCCGGTGCGACGCCGCGGCTGCCTGTCCGGGCAGCGCGCGCCGGCAGTATCCTTGTGGCTGAACGGCCTGCCCGCGCCTGATGCGCGGGCGCCACCCACGGAGCACCCCATGATCGACCTGAACCAAATCGATGACCTCGCCCGCCGCCTCAGCGACCTGGTGCCGCCGGGCCTGCGCGAATCACGCGAGGAACTGCAGGCCACCTTCAAGAGCGCGCTGCAGGCTGGCCTGGCCAAGCTCGATCTGGTCACGCGCGAGGAATTTGAAGTGCAGCGCGCGGTGCTGCTGAAGACCCGCCAGAAGCTGGATGCGCTGGAAACAGCGGTGCGCGAGCTGGAAGGGCGCCGCGCCGCAGAATGAAAAAGGAGGCGCGCTGCGCCTCCCACTTACAGATTATTTCCCGGATGGGGCCTTGCAGCAAGGCCCACCTGGCCCCCTAGACTCGCCGGCCTGTCGATCCGGCAGGACAACCTGGGGGTATCGCGATGACGCAGGACACCGAATGGACACCCGTTTCGCAGGACACCTGCGATCAGGTCGCCGGGCCGTTCTATCACGGCACCCGGGCCGACCTGGCCACGGGCGATCTGCTGGTTGCCGGCTACAGCTCCAACTATCGCGATGGCGTGGTGATGAACCACATCTACTTCACCACGATTGCCAAGGGCGCCGGGCTGGCCGCGGAGATGGCCCGGGGCGAGGGACCGCCACGTGTGTACGTGGTGGCACCGACCGGGCCGTTCGAGGACGATCCGAACGTCACCAACAAGAAGTTTCCCGGGAACCCGACACGGTCGTATCGCAGTGCACAGCCGTTGCGGATTGTCGGTGAGATCACCGAGTGGGAACCCTACGATGCGGACTTCATCCGGCAGTTGAGGGAATTCGTCGCATCGGGGAGTGGCGAGATCATCAACTGATCGTTGGAAGACGCCGACGCGATACGTCGGCGTCTTCCAACAGCCGCGCATGTACGTAGCGTGCTTCCATCATCAGAACCTGATGTGATGGCCTTAGAGGCGCTGCTCGGGCGGCGTCCGCAGTGCATTGGGGCCGTTGCGCAGCAGGTACAGCGCGACCAGGAAGGGCCACAGGGAGTTGATGGAAGAGAACAGGCGCTGGGTGAGTCCCCTAAAACCCTGCGGATCCGCGCCCACCAGGTTCAACCATAGATAGACCACTGCCGCGATGCTCACCACGGCAGTCACGGCATAGGCCCTTCGGTTGACCGACCAGGCCCTCAGTTCGATATGCGACATCGCCGGCGCAATGATGTTCGCGATACCGATGGCGTAGAAGCCGTGCATCGGATGACCCATGGGCCAGAGCCCGTTGGTCAACATGGAGACGCCAAAGATCATCCAGCAGGCGGCACCCACGGCGATCCGGCGACCGGATTCCCGCCATAGCGCAATGGCAAACAGTACGAACCCCAGCCCGCAGCCGATGGCGGCGATCCGTGCGCACAGGCTTGCGAGCGCGGGTGCCTGCAGCAGCTCGCTGGCGTGCTGTGCAATCGGGTTGTAACCGGGGGCGAGCATCGCAGCAACGGTGGTCCAGAACAGGAACCATGGCAGGGGTATCAGACCCGCGAAAAGAAGAGGTCGGCTGTCGCGCAACATCTGCAATGATCCTTGTCGGGGTCTGCGGGGGGCGGCGAATCCATTCAAACACCACCGCCTTCTCGTACTGCGTGCAGCCACGTCCAGGTGCCTGCCGCGGCAGTCAGACTCGGCGTGGCGCGCTGGACGGTCAATAGGTGGAAAGTCACTCGCACCTTCGCAGGCGCGCGCCGCACGCTGTCGCAATCAACGCACTCTTCTCCCTCCAACAGACGAATCTGACGGATCCGTCCCAGAAATGCCGAAAGCCCCGCCGTTCAAGCCTCTCGCGCCACTTCCCCCTATGCGACAATGCCAGAAACGTCTCGGGCTTTGGCGGCATTGGCCCCGATCCCTTGGCATTCCCCACAACGGCGGGTAATCGTTGCTCCGCCACCGTGCATCGGTGGCCGGGCCTCGAAAACCCGTCGTTGGGAAGTAGTTTGCGCCTGCCAGCCGGCACCACCGCAAGTGGTGTCGGCTGGCAGTCCGTCTGCCGGCTATGGCGGGCGGTGCGTGGGGGCCTCGTGCCCGCCGGTTCCCAACAGCCCGGTTTTCGAGCCACGCATCGTCCGCCACCTCCATCGGTGGCGGCTTCTGTCTGCTTTCAAGGAGCCTGCCATGACCACACCGCATTCCCCGCCGCCGCGCCCCATCCAGGAAGCGCCCTCGCCCGAACCCACCCAGGACCCCAACACCCTCATTGCTGCCCTGCACAGCATCGGGTCCGGTGCAGCATCTGATGGCCGGCCCTGGCCCGAACGCCATCCCCTGCGAGGTCGGCAGATGGCACTGGCCGACGCCGACTGTGCGTTGGCAGGGCAGCGCATCGTGCAGGAGGTCGCGCTGGCGGCCGAGCGCACGCGCCAGAACGGAGCGCCCGAACAGTTCGTGGGCGATCGGGTGATGGAAGGCTTGCTGATGGCCAATCTCGCGCTGACGTCCCTCATCCAGGAACGAGTGCGACCACCGGCCTGAGCCTGCGCTGGCCCCCATCCAAGGCCGGCACGGGCGGGCTGCCAGCCGCCCGTGCCGGCGCATTCCCTCAGTAGTCGTAGCTCACGCTGACGCGCAGCGAGCGCGGTGCCTGCCGTACCGTCGCTGCGCCGTACAGCGGGTCCGGCTGTCCCGGATCCAGTTCGGAGTACGGCGATTTCCACAACGCCACCTGGCGGTTGAATACGTTGAACACATCCAGGTTGAAGCCCAGCCGCCCAGCCGCCACCGAAGGCCGGTAGGAGACACCCAGATCCAGCTGTTTCAGCCAGGGCAGCCGCCCCTGGCTGCCCGGAGGCGCGGGCTGGCCGTTGTAGAAGTGGTAGGCAATGCCGTAGCCGGAGGGGTCTTCGAAGTTCGGGCCATACGAACCCAACGCGCTGAAGGGCGCGCCGGAAATCACCTTGAGGTTGGCCGAGACCAGCCATTCCGGCGTCAACTGGTAGTAACCATGCAGCTTGAACTGGTGGGTGTGATCGTTGCTCTGCGGCCCGTTGGTGTGCTCCATCAGCTGCGCGTAGTCCCAGGCCTGCGTGGTCGACACCGCCGTCTGGCCGATGCCCGACAGCAGCTGGCCTTCGGTGGTGCCGTAGCTGCGCGACCACGTGTAGTCCGCCCGGCCATACCAGCGGCCATCAAACGGGTGCTCCAGCGACAGGTTCACCGCGTAGTAGTTGCGCTTGAACCTGGGGAAGCCCATCTCGGCATTGGTCAGCGGCACGCTTACGTAGTTGCCGCTGGTATCGACCAGATTGAAGGTGTTCGCGCGGCCAGGATTGATCAGCCAGCAGCTGACCGGATTGCTGTCCTTGGTGACGTCATACCCCAGGCTGTCGGCCTTGGCCAGCACCGCGCCGATATCGCAGTAGTCATCCACGCCGCTGCGCAGCACCCGATAGGTCGCCTTCGCGCCGTACACCCAGTTCTGGCCGAGCGCCCTGCTGAAGCCCAGGATGAACTCGTCCTGGTAGGACGGCTCGATGCCGGAGGTCGCCACCGTCTTCGGATCGGGCAGCACGCCGTAGTAGTTGTTGGCCGACACCGCGCCGGAGAACGCGGTGAGGTCGGTTGGATAACCGTTGCTGTCGATGCCGCCATAGGTGTAGTACGTCGAGGTGGCCAGCGTCGCGCCCGCCGCGTTGAAGGCCGGGTTGAGCGGCAGCGCGAGGTAGTAGCGACCCGCGTTGCCGAACACCTTGAAGCGCCCGTCGCCGTCGACGTCCCAGCTGAAGCCCAGCCGCGGCGCCCACTGCCCGCTGGTCTGCTTGATGTAGGCGTCGCCATCGCGGTTGTAGTTGGTGAACTGATCCAGGCGCAGGCCCAGGTTCAACAGCAGGCGGTCGGTCACCTGCCAGTTGTCCTCGACGTACTGCGCCCGCTGCGAGGCGCGTACCGACGCCAGTGCGCTGTAGATGTACTGGCGCACGTAATAACCGTCCTCACCATTGCGGATGCCGCCGGTGGCCGGCACGCCCAGGCCGGTATTGAGGGGTACGTTCGGGTTGGACTGGCCATAGATCCAGTAGTAACCGTCGGCGGAGGCCACCGAGCCACGGTTGAGCGCACGGGCATTCTGGTTGTCGATGCCGACCGTGATGCTGTGGTTGCCCCATCTGTAGTTCGCATCCAGTCGCAGGTTGTTGGTGCGGTTGCCGCGATCCGGGTTGACCAGCAGCGACGTGGTCTGCGCATTGGTGATCGGCGTACCACCGTTCAGCGCCGGATTCTGCAGCGTGGCGCTGCTGATGTAGGTCAGGCTGCCGTCGTAGGCCGGGTTGCCGATGTAGTCATCGGTACGCATTTCGCCATACTGCGCGCTGACGGTAAGCCGGTCGGTCAGGTAGCCGGTGTACTTGGCCGTCCACAGGTCGCCACCGGTCTTGGTGGTGTCTTCCTTGCCACGCTGCGCACCGCGGGTGAGCGTGTCGTAGTCGTAAGCGAAGCTATCGCCCCGGAAGACATTGCGGCTGGAGGCTCCGGTCAGTTCCAGCAGGTGGTTGTCGGTGATGTTCCAGTCCAGCTTGGCGTACCAGCGCGGGCGGTCGTACTCATAGCGGGAGTAGGCATTGGTCGCCTCCACATTCTTGACGTCGGTGCCCTCACGGCGCTCGAGCTCGTACGAGCCGAAGAAGAACAGCCGGTCTTCCAGGAGCGGGCCACCGGCGTAGATGCTCTGCGTGGTCACCCACTCGCGGTCCTGGCTTTCCGGTGAATACAGCGCGCCATTGCCCGGGTAACGCACATCGTCCTTGTCCGAGCGCGTGGACGCTGGTTCCCAGGTGACCTGGCCACCGAATCGCCACTGATTGGTGCCGCGCTTGCCCACCGCATTGATGACGCCGCCATCGGAACGGCCGTACTTGGCGCTGTAGCCACCGGTGTAGATTTCCTGCTGGTCGATGCTGCCGTAGGGCAACGTGAGGCCACCCAGACCGCGCAGTGGATCGGTGCTGTTGAAGCCATTGATGTAGTAGGCGTTCTCGGCAGCGGACGAACCACCGAAGCTCACCAGCTGTGCACCGGTCGGGCCGGCATAGGTGCCATTGCCACTGTTGCCGTTGACCCCGGGCGCAAGCTGCGCGATCGCCTCGGCCGAGCGACCCAGTGGCAGGCGCTGCAGCTGCTCGGCCGTGATCACCGTGCGCGAGTCCACGCTGCTGACATCGATCGCAGCCGCTGCCCGGTCGGCGCTGACCTGCACACCGTCCAGCCGGGTGACGTCAGTGAAGGACACCTCGGTACTGGCGCCTACCGTCAGCGAAATGCCCTCGCGGGTCTGCAGCACGTTCCCTTCGGCATCGCGTGCTTCCACCACGTAGCGGCCCAGTGGCAGCTGGCCGACGGTAAAGCGGCCTCGCCCATCGACCGTCACCTCGCGGGTGAGGCCGGTATCGCTACGAACGAAGATGCGCTGGGCGGTGGCCGGCGCCTGTCCGGCGATCGCGCCGGTGGTGGACTGTGCATGAAGTGTGGGAGACGCGGTGGCAAGCAACACCGCCAACGCCAGCAATCGCGGGCGCAGTGAAGAACGAGCTGTCGTCATCGTGGGCTGTACGGGTAGTGGGGGAAGCAATGCCAGCCGCAATCGGTGGACCAGACATCGCACATTCATTAACCCCGCCCGCGCCCCAATGCAGAAATGCTCAGTAGTTATCTGCTTTTGGCCGACGGTCATACCGAACCGCGCGCGCGTCGGTGCCCCCCCCTCCTCGTGCCACGCAGCTTCGATGAAGTGAGCTTCAACCAGCTGAGCACCGACGACACGGTGCCGCCACTTGCTAGCGAAAATCAGGAGGTCGGCGCCCGTCGCGCATGGACACCACCCGTCGCATACGCGCCGGTTCGGCGTTGCGCGTTCAGCGTGGCGCGGAACGCTTGCCGAATACCGCCATCAGACCGACGCAGGTGCCGATCAATGCGCCGAAGCCACCCCACTTGGCCGGTTCGCCGACTGACAGCACGATGCCCCCCATGTTCATGTCCATGCCCAGGCCGATCAGGGCGCAGAGTATGCCGACGGCAACCCAGTAGGCCGGTTTGCCGGGCAGTTCGAACTTCATCCGGTCAATCATTCTTCTTGCCTCTCTTCATTTGGAATACATGAGGTTGCGGCCTTTCATACGACGTTCCCTTCGCGAACTGCTTGCTATCAGCGAAGTCGCCGACGCGATGATTCGCCATCGACTGTCGCATGAACACCGATGCCTCGGCCAGTGCTTTGGACGACGCTCCATTGCTCAGGCAGTCGTCGATCAGCGTCGCACGCTCAGCAGGTTCGCGTGGGTCCGGTTCTATCGCCGGATCGAAGCGGACCATGCGGCGCAGGCGCACGTCGCTGAGCGCCAGCTTGCGCAGCAAAGCCCTAGGCGCCTGGCCAGCAATGCCTGATGGCGACGGACAGAGTGACGGCCGCACCATCGAGCCTCTCTCTCTGCAGGAAGCACACATGAGCCTGGCCCTGGTCTACAGCCGTGCCCGCGCCGGGGTCGAGGCCCCGCTGGTGCGGGTGGAAGTACATCTTTCCGGTGGCCTGCCCGCCACCCAGATCGTCGGTCTGGCCGAAACCAGTGTGCGCGAGTCGCGCGAACGCGTACGTGCGGCGCTGCTCTGCGCGCGCTTTGATTTCCCGCAACGGCGCATCACCCTGAACCTGGCGCCCGCCGACCTGCCCAAGGAAGGTGGGCGCTACGATCTGGCCATCGCCCTGGGCATTCTTGCCGCCAGTGGCCAGATCCCGCCGCAGTCGCTGCTGCCGTACGAGTTCCTGGGCGAGCTGGGCCTGACCGGCGAGCTGCGCCCGGTTGCAGGCGCGCTGCCCGCCGCCATCGCGGCGGCCGAAGCGGGCCGCATCCTGGTGGTCCCACCGGGGAATGCGGCCGAATCGGCGCTGGCCGAACACGCCGACGTGCGCGTGGCCCGCACGTTGCTGGAATGCTGCGCCGGGTTGGGCAATCCGCGCCTGCTGCCGCAGGTTGAGCGGGTGGACACCACGCCCCTGCCGCTGCCGGATCTGGCCGATGTGCGCGGGCAGGTGCATGCACGGCGCGCGCTGGAAGTGGCTGCGGCCGGCGGGCACCATCTGCTGCTGATCGGCAGCCCCGGTTGTGGCAAGACCCTGCTCGCCTCACGCCTGCCCGGGCTGCTGCCGGCGTCCACCGAGATCGATGCCTTGCAGCTGGCGGCCATCGCCTCGGTCAGCGGCGAAGGGCTGGACCCGAAGCGATGGCGGCAACGACCGTTCCGCGCACCACACCACAGCGCCAGTGCTGCGGCACTGGTGGGCGGCGGCAATCCGCCCTGCCCCGGCGAGATATCACTGGCGCACCATGGGGTGCTGTTCCTGGACGAACTTCCCGAGTGGAACCGCAGCGCGCTGGAGACCCTGCGCGAGCCGCTGGAATCGGGCCACATCCGCATCGCCCGCGCTGCACGCAGCGTGATGTTTCCGGCGCGGTTCCAGCTGGTCGCGGCGATGAACCCCTGCCCCTGCGGTTGGGCCGGCGACCGCAGCAACCGTTGCCTGTGCACCGATGAGCGGATCACCCGCTATCGCGCGCGAGTCTCCGGCCCGTTGCTGGACCGCATCGACCTGCACGTCGCGGTGACGCGCATGGATGCGGTGGAGCTGCGTGAGAGCACGCCGCTGGGCGAGCCCAGTGATGCGGTGCGCGGGCGGGTGGAGGCTGCGCATGCGCGGCAGCAGATGCGCGGGGGACTCAATGCGCATCTGCCGCCCGCTGCGCTGCGCGCGTGCACGCGGTTGGGCGAGGCCGACCAGGATCTTCTGGAACACGCCATCGAGCGCCTGCAGCTGTCAGCGCGCGCGATGCATCGCATTCTGCGCGTGGCACGCACGATTGCCGACCTGGCCGGGTGCGAAACGATCCAGACGGCGCACCTGGCCGAGGCAATTGGCTACCGACAGCTGGATCGCGGGAAGGCGAGCCAGTGATGCTGCGTCATGACCGCAGCCGCTCCAGCAATCCCGGCAGCCATTCCGGCTTGAACACGCAGGAAGGCTGCTCTCTCATTTCCTCTGCGCGCCACCACTTCCAGTCTGTGATCGTGGCGTTCTCCTCTTCTGTCCAGCCGTCACGTCGAATGGCTGGCTGTGCGGGAGCGTGAACCAGAAAATACGTCTCCAGCCATCGCGCGGGTGTCGAACGGGCGACCGCATAGACGGCGTCCCTTTCCTCAACAAGCCTGCCGATCTGCAGGTTCAGTCCGGTTTCTTCCCGGAGCTCGCGCCGCGCCGCGTCCAGATAGCTCTCGCCCGGCAGAAGTTCACCGCCCGGGGTCGCCCAGAAGGGCGCGTGGTGTTCGTCGTGGTACCGGAACAGCAGAAGCCTTCCGTCTTCATCGACGATCACCAGGCGCGCCGATCGTCTGGTCTCCATGATTTCCTCCGTCTGTCGATGCCCGCTGGACCGCACACGATAGGCGAAAGCTCAAGAGATGAAAAAGAACATGCGCAGCTGCTTCATGCCGCAGTCACGGCGTGCGGGCCCTTGGCGGAACGGGCGACGAGGCTTGGCAAACGTCGGTGGATCGGCCAAAGTTCGGGCTTCATGTCTCCTCATGCGCGCGGCCCATGACACGCCTGCTCATCATTGAAGACAATCCCGAGCTGGTAGCCAATCTGTATGCGTTCCTGGAACCACTGGGCTACGTGCTGGACGATGCGCGGGACGGCGCCAGCGGGCTGCGCCGCGCGACGGAGAACGACTATGACGCCGTTCTGCTGGACCTGATGCTGCCCCGCCTCGATGGGATGACGCTGTGCCACAGGCTTCGGCAGGAGTTTCAGAACCCCATACCGATCCTGATGCTCACCGCGCGCGACCAGGTGGACGACCGGGTGCAGGGCCTTGCGCTGGGCGCGGATGATTACCTAGTCAAGCCGTTCTCACTGGCCGAGCTGGATGCCCGCATCAAGGCCCTGGTACGTCGAGCCCAGGGCCGGCAGGTGGACACGGTGATCGCGTGGCAGGAGCTGCAGGTGGATACGCGCTCGCCGCAGGCATGGCGGTGCGGCAAGGCGATCAGCCTTACGCCGACGGCCCACAAACTGCTCGTTTCACTGGTGCGGGCGGCGCCGGCCGTCGTGCGCAAGCAGGAGATGGAGTACCTGATCTGGGGTGACGAGCCGCCTGACAGTGGCGCGTTGCGAACGCATATCCACGAGCTGCGCCTGCAGGTGGATCGGCGCTTCGACTACCCGCTCATCGCAACGGTACACAGCGTAGGCTGGCGTCTTTCCAACCCCGCGCCCGGGCAACCGGAGTAGGTCATGCCGACAGGACCGACGGCGTGGACGTCGATCTATCAACGGATGTCGCTGCGGACGCGCATCACGGTGTCCTTCGTGCTGCTGATGGCCGGAGCCATGTGCTTCATCGCCGTGGTCGAGCTCGTCGACTATGACGAGGTACGCGCCTCGGCGGTCTCACGGGCGCAGGATGGCGAGGTACGCAGGCTGGAGGATGCGATCCGCCTTGGATCACCACGCGTGGTCACGCATGACAGTCAGCTCTATGACGAGGAGAACGTGCCGACCGTGCTGCGCCAGTATGGTCCCGGTTACCACGGCGAGCCCGCACCCAACGAGTGGCACCTGCGGGTGTTCGACGTCGAGGGCAAGCGCTACTACCTGCTCCAGGACGGCGAGCACTATGCCTACCTTGAACACCTGATCAATGCCTTCGCCGCACTGGTCATCCTGACCTGCGTACTGTGCGCCTACTGGATCGGGCGACTGACGTCGGCCCACGTCATCGCTCCGATCACCCGACTTTCCGAGGCGGTGCAGCGCACATCCAAGCCGTTCCCGTACCAGGACGCGCGCGACGAAATCGGCGTTCTTGCGCGTGCCTTTGCCCAGCATAGCGATGAGCTGGAGCGGTTCCTGCACCGCGAGCGGTGCTTTGCCGGAGACGCCAGCCACGAGCTGCGTACGCCCTTGGCCATCATCGCTGGCGCGGCCGAGACACTGCTTCACCAGTTGCCGCCCGACAGCCATCTGCTGCCCAGCGCCGACCGCATCCTGCGGACCACACAGGAGATGCAGCGCCAGCTGACCTGCCTGCTGCTGCTCTCCAGATCCCCTGCGAGCCTTTCTCTGACCGACGTCCCGTTGCGTGCCATCGTCCAGGAGTGCATGGCACGCTGTGCACCCTGGCTCGCAGGGAAGCCCGTGACACTGCGGCTGGATGCACCAGAGGAGGTCACTGTGGTCACCCATGCGGAGCTGGCGCATTGCGTCGTATGGAATCTGCTGCGCAACGCCTGCCAGTACACCGACAGGGGCGAGGTCCGCATCACCCTGCGGGAGGGCGAGCTGGCCATCGCCGACACCGGTCCGGGCCTGCCCCCGACCATCGACCCTGCCCAGTTCAGCAGGTTCCTTCCCAGCGCACGCCAGGATGGCGAAGGGCTAGGGCTGTCCATCGTGCAGCGCGTGGTAGAGCACCTTGGGTGGCAGATGAAGGTGGAGACATCTGCTCAGGGGTGCCGATTCCTGCTTCACCTGTCCTCGCCGCAAGCGCGTGCCTGACACTTTGCTGACATTGCCAGCCACATTCTGGCCACCTTTTCATGGAGAGGCAGGTCAACAATGCAGCAGCAGCACGCACCGCAGGGTGACGGCAAGTACCGACACGGCAGAACCGGATTCCGACGCATCCTGCACACACTGATTCACTCACGCGACGGTTTCATCGCCACATTCCGCGGGGAGGCAGCATTCCGCCAACTGCTTGTCCTGCACGGCCTGCTCATGACGATGGCCTGTGTGCTGGACATCAGCGCGGTGGAGCGTGCCGTGATGCTGGCCGTCAGCCTGCTGAGCCTCGTGGTTGAACTGCTCAACTCGGCCATCGAGGCGGTGGTCGATCGCATCTCGCTCGAGTACCACCCCCTGTCAAAGAACGCCAAGGACATGGGCAGCGCTGCGCAGAGCGTGGTGCTTGTGATGGTCGCGCTGGTATGGGCGGTGATCCTGCTGGGTCCGCATCCGCAGCTGACAACTTCCTGATGAACGCGTCCAGATACTGCGCGCCTCTCTGGCTCCGCAGGATCTGCACGTGCGCGATTGCTTCACGTGGCATCGGCCACATCCGGTAACGCTTGTCTGGCTCTCGGCCGCGTTCTTCGCAACGGCGGGCAACATGGCCCTCTGGAAGAGCCTGTGGTCCATCGTGGAGATCCATGGCTTTCGCAGCGCACTGTTCATCGGCTCGTTGCCATTGCTGCTGTTCTGCCTGTTCAACCTCCTGCTGACACCCGTCGGGATGCTGCCCTTGCTGCGCAAGCCGCTTCTGGTGCTGCTGCTGATCGTCAGCAGCGCCGCCAGCTACTTCATGCTGCATTACGGCGTACTGATCGACAGAAGCATGGTGCAGAACGTGCTGGAGACCAATCAGGCCGAGATGGCTTCCTACTTCTCGCTCCCGCTGGTGCTGTCCGTCCTCCTGCTGGGCGTGCTGCCCTCATGCATCCTGCTGCTCATGCGGACGGGCAATCACGGCCGTCCCCTGCGATCCTCCCTGGTGTGGCTGGCAAACGTTCTTGCCACGATGATGGTGCTCGTCACCATTGCGTTGGGCTTCTACAAGGACTATTCATCACTGCTGCGGAACAACCGCTATCTGAGGGAACAGGTGCTGCCACTGAACATCGTGCGGCACACCTATGGCCATCTCGGCAGCAGCCACCGCGCCCGTCTCCAGCCGCTGCGCACATTGGCCGACGACGCCGTGCGTGCACAGGGGCCCCGGCCCCGGCTGGTGATCCTCGTCGTTGGGGAGACCGCCCGATCCCGGAATTTCCAGCTCAACGGCTACGACAGACCCACCAACCCGATGCTGTCGCGCAAGGACAACGTCATCAGCTTCCAGAGCGTATCGTCCTGTGGGACCGCCACCGCGATCTCCCTGCCGTGCATGTTCTCATCCATGCCGCGCACACGGTTCGATGCGGAGAGGGCCGCGTCGCAGGAGAACGTCCTCGACATCCTGAGGAAGACCGGTGTCGACGTGGTCTGGCGTGACAACAACAATGGCGGCTGCAAGGGCGTGTGTGCGCGGGTGCCGACGGATTACATGGCACAGTTGAAGGTCGACAGCCTGTGTACCAACGACGATGGCACGTGCCTTGACGAAATCCTCCTTCACGGGCTGTCATCGCGCATCGAAGCCATGCAGGGCGACGGCCTCGTCGTTCTGCACCCGCTGGGCAGCCATGGCCCCACCTACTTCCAGCGATACCCCGCAGACGCCCGTGTCTTCAGTCCAACCTGCGACAGCAACCAGATCCAGAAGTGCAGCAATGAAGCGCTGGTCAACACGTATGACAACACGCTTGTCTATACCGATCGCATGCTCGGCAGTGCGATCGACCTGCTGCAGTCCTACTCGGACGACCGCGATGTGGCCCTGATCTACGTTTCCGACCACGGTGAGTCACTCGGCGAGCACGGCCTGTACCTGCATGGAACGCCCTACCTCATCGCGCCACAGGAGCAGACCCAGGTGCCCATGATCATGTGGTTCTCCGCGCAGTTCGCCTCCCATACAGAACTGGATCCTGCGTGCCTGCGCCGCGATGCGGCTACGCGGGTGTTCAGCCATGACAACCTGTTCCACTCACTGCTGGGCCTGTTCCAGGTCAGTACCACCGAGTATCACGCCGGGCTGGATGTCTTCGCCGGATGCCGCGGGCCATCAGCGGGGTCCGGTCCTCGCGCGATCGCCTGCCCCGCTGCGCGAGGCACCTCTGCCCCGGGCAGCGACGGCTGCCAGACGGCGACTGACGAGACCGTAGAGGTCCTGCAGTTCGGCCGAACGCTCGGCGGTGGTATTGCTGCCGAACATGACCCGCGCGAGCGCGACTTCCTGGGTGTCCGCAGGAAATCGCAGGCGGGTGCGGTAGACCGCCTGCAGAACCAGCCAGGCCCGCCGCAGGCCCCCGCCGGGTAGGGGGCGGACAAGACGCTCATAGACCTGCCAGAACTGATACTCGGCGTCGAGATCGACCCTGGGCACAGCGCAGGGCGCGGGTCGCGGGCATGCTCGGACGCCCGGACGGATCGGTGGTTGGGCGGAATCGGACTGGGCCATGCCAGGAAGCATGACGCGGCAACATTGTGTGAACCTTGCGTCGACGCAGGAGACGGCCTACCGCCGCGGACCCTACCGCAGCACGAAGCGCTCGATCGCGCGTGCCACGCCCTCGTCGGCATTGGTGGTGGTCTCGAAGCGCGCCACGGCCTTCACCGCATCGATCGCGTTGCCCATCGCCACGCTGGTGCCGGCGTACTGCAGCATGGTCAGGTCGTTCTCCTGATCGCCGATGGCCATGACGTTGGCACGGTCGATCCCCAGGTGCTCCGCCAGTTTCTGCAGGCTGGGGCCCTTGCCTGCACGATGATCGAACACCTCCAGGAAGAACGGTGCGCTCTTCAGCACCGCGAAACGCTCGGTCAGCTCACTGGGCAACCGCGCAATGGCCGCATCCAGTACCTCCGGCTCATCAATCATCATCAGCTTGATGAAGGACATGGTGGGATCCATGTCGGCCACTCGGCGGTACGACAGCGGCATGCGCGAGAGGTGCGAGTCGGCCACCGTGTAATAGCTGATGTCCTGGTTGGGCGTGTACATGCGCTGGCTGTCCAGCGCCTGGAAGTGCACGCCCAGTTCGCGCGCCACCTGCTCGCAGAACAGGAAATCGTCAAAGCTGAGCGGGTACTCGACCACCGTTTCACGCGTGCCGATGCGCTGCACCAGGCCGCCGTTGCAGGCGATGCAGTAGTCGTCGTTGCCAACGATGCCCAGTTCGTGCAGGAACGGCGCCAGGCCGGGGACCGGGCGGCCGCTGGTCAGCACGATGTGCACGCCCAGCGCGCGCGCCTGCGCGATAGCCTGCTTGGCGCGCGCGGTGAGCGCGTGGGTGGGATCCAGCAGGGTGCCATCCATGTCGATGGCGACCAGTTCGACGGTCGATTGCCTGCGGCCCATGTCCATTGCGTTCAACTCATGCGGGGCACGCCAGTTTACCCCCTCATGCCCGGTTCACCTCTTTGCCCACGTTGGCCGGGATACTGCCAGAGCCTGTGCGTCCCACACCGCAGGACGGCCCGTTGACCGCCCTTCCCTGGAGAAGCTTGCGACGCATGACCTACCTTGCCCCCGAAACCAACGACAGCGCCCCCTTGGCCCAGCAGATCGAGCAGATGATCGACGAGCTGCCCGGTGACCAGGTCAGCGTCGGCACCTTGCTCGGCGCGCTGGGCGATGAAGGCCTGCTGCTGATCGTGATCCTGCTCTCGGCCATCTTCATCATTCCGGTGTCGATTCCCGGGCTGAGTACCGTATTCGGTGCCTCGATCCTGCTGATCGGCCTGAGCCGGGTGCGCAACCGCCCGCTGTGGGTGCCCCAGAAGCTGGCCCGTCGCGAGATCGCCACCGACAAGCTGAAGGCCAACCTTGGCCGCGCACTGAAGTGGGTGCACCGCATGGAGCGCCTGTCGCGACCGATGCGGCTGGCGGTGATGGTGCGCTCGAAGAGAATGATGCGCCTGAACAACCTGGCCCTGATCGTGGCCACGCTGCTGCTGATGGCGCCGGCCGGGCCGATTCCCTTCAGCAACACGCTGCCGGCACTTGCCCTGATGTCCTTCGCCATCGGCTTCATCCAGCGTGATGGCGCGGCGGTGGCGGCCGGCTATGCCTTCCTGGTCGCCACGGTTGCGTACTTCGGCGTGCTGCTGGGCGGCGTCGGGTTTGCGGCCGAATCGGTGTTCAGCGGGTTCCGCAGCGGTACCACGGAACTGTAGAGCCGAGCCCACGTTCGGCTGCTCTTCGACCTGTACGCGGAAACCCAGCGCTGCGCGCGTAGGCCGAGCATGGGCTCGGCCCTACAGAAGCCAGATCCAGAGCAGTCGAGCATGGCTGGACTCTGCAGAGCTACCTGGCCGACACACGCCACACCACATCGCCGACGTCGTCGGCCACCAGCAGGGCGCCCTCGCTGTCGATGGCCATGCCCACCGGTGCGCCCCTCAATGTCTTCTCGTCCTCCGAGGCAAAGCCACTGACCACGGTCTGCGGACGCCCCGTCGGCCTGCCATCCTTGAACGGCACATACACCACTTCATAGCCGCTCAGCGGAGAGCGGTCCCAGCTGCCATGTTCGCCGATGAAGGCGCCGCCGTGGTACTTCGCCGGCAGTGCCTGGCCGGTATAGAACAGCAGCCCCAACGGTGCCACGTGCGAACCGATGGCGTAGTCCGGGCGGATCGCTTTGGCCACCAGATCCGGCCGCTGCGGCTGCACACGCTCGTCCACATGCTGGCCGTAGTAGCTGTACGGCCAGCCGTAGAAACCATGTTCCTGTACCGAGGTGAGATAGTCCGGCACCAGATCGGCACCGATCTCGTCACGCTCGTTCACCACTGCCCACAGCCTGCCGGTGCTGGGTTCCCAGTCCAGGCCGGTGGGGTTGCGCAGGCCGGAGGCATAGATGCGGCTGCCGCTGGTCGCCACGTCCACCTCCAGCACCACCGCGCGCCGGTACTCGATGGCCAGGCCGTTTTCGGTGATGTTGCTGTTGGAGCCCACGCCCACGTACAGCTTGCTGCCATCGCGGCTGGCCAGCAGATCCTTGGTCCAGTGGTGGTTGACGGTGCTGGGGAGGTCGGTGAATTCGCTGCCCTTGTCGGACATGCGCGTTTCGCCGGGCACGTAGTGGTACTTCATGATGTTGTCGGTGTTGGCGACGTACAGCGTGTCGCCGATCAGGGCGATGCCGAATGGCGAATGCAGGCCCTCGATGTAGACGTGCTGGGTCCATGTGGCAGTGCCGGGCGCGCGCCGCAGCAGCGTGACCCGGTTGCCTCCCTTGCCGGCCTTGCCCGAGCGCGCCTTCACCTTGCCGGCAATCCATTGCTTGGGGGTGGTGACCGGCTCGGTGCCCGGACCGTTGCCTTCCACCACCAGCACATCGCCATTGGGCAGGGTCAGCAGGCGGCGCGGGTGCTGCAGGTTGGCAGCGATGCGCTCGATCTTCAGTCCGTCGGCCACCGACGGCGCCTGCCCATCGGCCCAGCCCACCCCGCGCGGTACCTGCATGGGCGGCATCAGGTAGTTCTCCGGCGCCGGCAGCGGCGGATGCGCACCGGATTGTTCGCTGGGGTGATATTCGGCTTTGCCGGCACACGCCGACAGGATTGCGGCCAGGACCAGCCCGCCTGCAGCAGGCACGATGCGATCAACCATGACGGCCTCCTTGCAGCACCGGCGGCTGCAGTGACAACAGGACATGGCCAAGACCGATCAGTGCAACGGTCAGCGCCGACAGGATCGTGCCGGGAACGGCCACCGCATACGCATCACGGCTGTGCACGAAGGCGTTCCAGATGGCCAAGGCGACCGCCACCAGATTGAGCAGGAAATCGAGACGGTCGATGCGCGTGGCAGTGTTGCCCCGGCGCCAGACGGCGAACAGGTTGATCAGTCGCGGCACGATGGCGATGAGCAGGCCGAACGTGATCAGCCACGCCGCGGATTTGCCCCACATCACCTCGGCAGAGTTGAGGTAGATGGCATCGAAGATGAGGGCGCCGACGAAGAAGCCGAACGGGATCGGGTTCAACAGGCTGAACAGCGTCGTGCCAAGGCCACGATGGGCCTGGGCCAGCGGATTGACCATCGTCCTGCTCCATTGCGGGGAAGTGCAGGGGCCTTGGTAGCACAGTCGGTGGTGAAGGCGCGCGATGAGCCTTCGGTTCTGCGACGAGGCCAGGCTCGGCCTTACAACAGGAATGCGCAGTCGTCATTACCACGGGGCATGAGTGTTTGTGACGCAATCGGCACATCTGCAGATTGCTGCCGTGAAGAGGTAGGGGGTTCTCAGTTGTGTCGCGTTTGGCTCGTTGCGATGGGGCAATTCCGTCCCGCCGTCCTGCCAGGCCGATTCACAACAGAAGGATTCGTGTATGAAGCGACACACGCACCACTCCGCGCCACCGCGCTCCGCGCGGCTGGCCCTGGCCACTGCCCTGGTACTGGGCAGTTTGGCCGTGACCGCCCAGGCCCAGCAGGCCGATCCGCTGGCCGGCATCCAATGGCATCTGCTCAACACCGGGCAAGCGGTACAGGGCGACACGCGCCCGGTTGCCGGCAATGATCTGAACGTGGATGGGCTGTTCCGCAATGGCATCCGCGGCGAAGGAGTGATCATCGGCATCGTCGACGACGGCCTGCAGATCGCCCACCCGGACCTGGCCGCCAATGTGGCAGCCGTGGCGGGCAAGAACTTTGCCAACAACTCCAACAACCCCTCCCCCTCCGCTCCGGATGTGGACAATCACGGCACCATGGTCGGCGGCATTGCCGGCGCGGTGGGCGCCAACGGCGTGGGCGTGCGCGGCGTCGCCCCGGCGGCCACGCTGAAGGGCTTCAACGTACTGGCCTCCGATGCAAGCGGCAGCCAGACGGCCAACATCGAGTACTCGTGGTGGGACGGCGCAGAGGCCGCCGACGTGCAGGTGTTCAACAACAGCTGGGGCGCAGGCCCGGGCAACCCGAACCTGCCATTCGCGTTCAGCGAGAACGATATCCGCGCGTACGAGCAGGCGCTGTCCGGCACGCGCGGCGGCAGCGGCGGCATCTACGTGAAGTCCGCCGGCAACAACTTCAACAACGCATCGATCAGCCAGACGCAGGATGTCTGCACCACCGACACCAAGAACCGCGGCACCGGCTGCGTGCCTGCCGGCCGCGACCCCCGCAACAATCTGTTCAATGTGATCACCGTGGGCGCCGTGCGCGCCGACGGCGTGCGTTCGTCCTATTCGTCCACCGGTGCCGCGCTGTGGGTGTCCGCATTCGGTGGCGAGTACGGCTGGCAGCGGCAGGTCGTCCCGGGCCAGCCTGCCGTCCGCTACGATCCGGCCATCGTCACCACCGATGTCACCGGCTGCGCGCAGGGCAGCAACAAGAACACGAGCCTGCGCAACACGCTGGACGGCAATCAGTCCGCTGTCGACAACACCTGCAATTACACCGCCAAGATGAACGGCACCTCGGCCTCGGCGCCGATGGTGTCGGGCGTGGCGGCGCTGGTGCTGGAAACCAATCCGAACCTGACCTACCGCGACGTGAAGTACATCCTGGCCACCACGGCGACCCGCAACCATCCCAACCAGCCTGCCGTGACACTCGCCGATGGACGCACGCTGGTGCCGGGCTGGACCGTCAACGCTGCAAACCGGGCCTACAGCAACTGGTACGGCTTCGGCGTGGTCAACGCGGCGCGCGCGGTGGAGGTCGCAGAGAACTTCCAGTCTCTGGGGCCGCTGGTGGACAGCGGATGGCGCAACACCACGCGCCGGGTCGCCATCGGCAACACCTCCGCTGCGGCAGCGCGGCTGACGGTGCAGCTGGCCAATGTCGCACGCAACGTCGAATCGGTGCAGCTGGGCTTCCGGGTGAATCACAGCAACACCCGCCAGCTGCAGTTCGTGCTGGTTTCACCCAGCGGTACGCGCAGCGTGGTGCAACCGGCGTTCACCTCGATCGGCTCCGGCCTGTCGGGTTCCGTGGCGATCCAGCGCAACTTCACCAATTGGGACCTGCTGTCCAGCAACGCCTTCCTGGATGAGACCGGCAACGGCACCTGGACCCTGGAAGTGACCGACATGGGGCAGTCCGCGAACGCAGCGTCGCGCGGCAGCCTCGAATTCTTCAAGATCCGCGTTCTGGGGCACTGATGATGAAGACGACCATTCTGTTGACCACCCTCGCCGTCGCGGCGATCTCCTCTACCGCCTGGGCGCAGAGCTCGACCCAGGCCCCCACAGCCCGGAGCCTGTCTGCCGTGGACGCACAGGAACTGAAGGCCAGGGCCACGGGCCGCGCGTTCAACGTGGGCGCGACCCGCTTCCAGCTGGCGCCGTCGGCTACCGTGCAGCAGGCCAAGGGCGGTGAGTTCCGCATCACGCCCTCGACCGACGCACCGGCGCCCGCCACTGGCACCCGCAGCAAGCGCTCCACCGACGCCAGCAGCACCGGTGCCGCTGCACGTCTGGATGCTGGTGCCGGCAAGTTCGCTGCCGCCATTTCCAGCGACGGCGCGCCGGTGGTGGCCACCTCCCGGGTAAAGGTCTTCTTCACCGATGCGGCCTCCGCACAGCGCGCGGCAACGGCCACCGGCGGCACCGTGGTGAAGGTGTCCAAGGCCTCCGGCCGTGCGATCGTCGAGTACCCATCGGTGAACGCCGCACTGGACGCGACCACACGACTGCTGTCGACCGCCGGCATCCGCGCCGCCGAGCCCGACGTCGTGCAGTGGGAAGAAACCAAGTGAGGCGGTAAAGCGTTGTGTGGTATCCCCGGCGGGCCGGCTCTCCCGGCCGGCCGGGGACTTTGCCGGAGTCGACCGGCGGCCCGGTTCTCTCCCCCATGTCAGCCATCCACTGCGCAAGAACTGCTAAGCGCAGCGGCAGCCGATCCGCTACTGTGCCGGACAGTGCAGCGGGGATGGCGGGATGAGCGCGGCAGGCAAGGCGTTGTGGTACATCGAAACCCATGCGGGCCGTCCGCTGGCGTTGGCCGATATCGCGGCAGCCGCTGGCCTGTCGCCCTTCCATCTGTCGCGTCTGTTCCACGCGCGCACCGGCACGTCGGTGATGCGCTACCTGCGCGGCCGCCGCTTGAGCATGGCAGCGCAGCGGCTGGCCGACGGCGCCGACGAAATCCTGCCGGTGGCGATGGACGCCGGTTATTCCACGCATGCCGCGTTCACCCGTGCCTTCTGCGAGCAGTTCGGGCAGACCCCCGAACGGGTGCGCGAGTCCGGCACTGCGGATCTGGTCCTGGTGCAGGCGGCGCGCGTGGACGACATTCCCACCGCCTGCAGCGTGGCACCGCGCCTGCTCGACACGCCTTCGTTCCAGGTGGCCGGAATCGGCATGCGCCACACCCGCCACAGCAGTGGCGCCATCCCTGGCCAATGGGCGCAGCTCAACCGGGAGTGGCCCAAACCCGCACCGGTCAGTTTTGGTGTATGCCACGACAGCGATGACGACGGCGGATTCACCTACCTGGCCGCATTGCCCAGCGCCGCGCTGACCTCGATTCCAGCACATTGGCAGCGCCTGCAGATTCCCGCGCGCCGCTATCTGGTGGCCTGGCATGACGGCCACATCTCGTCCATCCGCGCCACCTGGTTCTGGTTGCTGGATCACTATCTGCCCACCTCCGGATTGAGTCTTGCCGCGGCGCCGGACCTGGAACGCTACGACGCCCGCTTCGACGAGCACAGCGGCAATGGCGGTGTGGAGATCTGGCTGCCCGTGGACCCCCACCCCTGATGAATGCAACACACTGAAAGGAGTCGTGCGATGCGCTTGATGCACCTGCTGCTGGGCCTGGTCCTGATTGCCCCCGCGTCGCTCGCCGGCGTCCCCGGCAGTGGCCTGGCCGGCGAACACCAGGCGGTGACCACCGTGGCCAGCGCTGCGGTACGCGACGCGCAGCAGCGCGATACGCTTCGCTACACCGTCTGGTATCCGGCTATGGCGGGCAGCAGCGAAGTGCCACTGCGTATCGGTCCGCCCGATGCACCGCTGTTCGTGGTGGGCCAGGCGGCGCCGGAGGCCGCCATTGCCGGTGGCCGCCTGCCGACCTTGCTGCTCTCGCATGGCAACGGCGGCAGCGCCCGCATGATGGGCTGGCTGGGCACCGCGTTGGCGCGCGCTGGTTATCTGGTGATCGCCGTCGACCATCCCGGCAACAACGGCGTGGATGAATTGACCCTGCAGGGCAGCATGCTGAGCTGGCTGCGTGCGGATGATCTGCGCGCCGCATTGGCCGCCGTGCAGGCCGATCCCAGGCTGGGGCCGCACGTGGATGCGCAGCGGATCGGTGTAATGGGCTTCTCGGCCGGAGGCTACACGGCCCTGCTGGCGGCGGGGGCGCGACCGGACCTGCGGCGGTTGCGTGATTTCTGCGAAGCCCATCCGGATGACGGTGTGTGCCAGCCCCAGAGCGAGGCGCCGTCGCACACCCTGGAGGCTCGCAAGGCCGCGGCGGCGGCGGCGGATCTGGCGCCGTGGATGGCCCACGCCGATGATGCCCGCCCGGTCCCGGGTGTGCGCGCCGTGTTCCTGATGGCACCGGCGATCATGCAGGCGTTCCCGCCCCAGCAGTTGCAGGCGCTGCGGCAACCGGTGTCGATCATCCAGGGCGCGGCGGACACGGTCGCTCCTGCAGCCACCAACGCGGAGGTCGCCAAGGCGTCCATCACGGAGGCGAGACTGGATGTCCTGCCCGGTGTCGGCCACTACGACTTCCTGTCCGAATGCACGCCGCTGGGCCAGCAGCGACTGCCCGCCCTGTGCAGCAGCCAGACGCCAAGAGCGCAGACGCATGCACGCACCGTGGCGGAGGCGCAGCGGTTTTTCGAGGCCGCCCTGAAGCCGCGACCATAGCGCTTCGCGACGCCCGGTTGCACGGATGAAGACGCCGCGCGAAGGCCCGTGCCGCTACACTGTCAGCGCACGCATCGAGGCGGAGAGACCATGCGTCTGTTGCATCTCACCCTGCCGGTATCCGACGTCACCGGGGTGGCGGCCTATTTCCGCGATGTGTTGCAGCTGCCGGTCAGCGGCAACCGCATCCGCATCGGCTGGAGCACGATCGAGCTGCGGCTGGCCGATGACGTCGCGGTCGGCGGCGTGCACCTGGCCTTCAACGTGCCGGACAACCTTTTCGCGGCCGCCATGACCTGGCTGCGCGAGCGTACGCCGCTGCAGCGCAACCCGGCAGGACTGGACTACTTCGCGCTGGAAAGCAGCTGGCAATCGCAGTCGGTGTACTTCACCGGCCCGGATGGACTGATCCTGGAGCCGATCGGCCGGCGCCGGCTTCCGTGCAGTCCGCAGGAGGGCGCCTTCCATGGCAGTGAGATGACCTGCCTGAGCGAAGTCGGCCTGCCCAGCCACGATGTCGATTCGGTGCGCCTGCAGGCCGCCGGGCGCTTCGGCCTGCAACCCATCAGCGCGCCCTCGGCCCAGTTCGCACCGATGGGCGATGACGAAGGCCTGCTGATCGTCGTTGCCGCCGACCGGCGCTGGTTCCCCGAACAGAAGGACCTGCCCAACGCACGGGGATTGCAGGTGCTGATGGGAGATGTACCCGCGGGCGAGCTGCGGGATGCGGAATTGGGCTGGGAGGTACGCGCCGTACCGCATCGGCGGGGCTGAACGGGCCGTGTGCCGTGCAGGAACCTACAATGGCGCTCCCTCCCGTTGCCGGACCCTCCATGCGCCGCATCCTGCTGTTGTTCGCCCTGTTGTTGCCCGCTGCCGCGGCGACGGCCGTGGATCTCCAGGAGGGCGACCTGCTGTTCGTCACCGCAGGAGACAGTGGCCTGAGCGCTGCCATCGATGATGCGACCGGTACGCAGGCTCATCCCGGTTTCGATCATGTGGGTCTGGTGGCCGCCACGACGCAGGGCTGGGAAGTGCTGCATGCGGACGAGAAGGGCTCGCGCCGGCAGACGTTGGCTGCGTTCCAGCAGGACGCGCGCGCCCGGCTGCGGCAGATCGTGGTCTACCGCCTGCGCGCACCGCACAACGCTGCCATCGGCGACGCCGTCGCCACCGCGCGTACCCTGCTTGGAAGGCCCTACAACGCCTCCTACGTGCCGAACGATGACAGCTACTACTGCTCGGACTTCATCGAACGTGCCTTCCGTGCCCACCATGTATTCGCGCTGCAGCCAATGAACTTCCGCAATCCGCAGACCGGGAAGATCGCCCGGCATTGGATCGACCTCTACCGCAGCATGGGCATGGACGTACCGCAGGGCGTACCGGGTACCAATCCCAACGACATGTCGGCGGCGCCCGTGCTGGAGCGGATCGGCACACTGGAATGAGAAGCCCCGCACAAGGCGGGGCTTCAGGCGATGCTGGACAGGGACGCGAGGGTCACTCTTCCTCGTCCTGCCCGCCCTGCTGCTGGTTGCGCTGGCCGCGCTGCTGCTGTTCCTGCTGCTGTTGCTGCTGCTGATCGCGACCGCGCCCCTGCTGATCCTGCTGATCCCGCTGATCCTGCTGCTTCTGGTTCTGCTGGTTCTGCTGGTTCTGCTGGTTCTGATTGTGCTGGCCCATTGCGGTGTCTCCAGTGCCACTCGCGGAATGCGGTGGTTGCGGCCATCGTCTGCAGCGGTGGGTTAACCATGCGTTGTGACGCAGCTACAGAAATGTGCATGCGCGTGAATGAACCGGCGTGGCGCCTTGTGCCGCAAGCGGCTGAAGGATTCATGTGGGTTCGGCATGTGCTCATGCCCGCAGAGGCTGTGACCCATTCAGCGGCGCCCGCCCGGCCCGGCCGCGCAGCGGGCGCAGCACCTCATGGCATCACAGGCGGCACGTAATCCAGCGTCATGCCCAGCAACCACAGCAGGCCCAGCACCAGCGGGATGTGCACCAGCAGCTGGATGAAGGTGAAGCCGACGATGTCGCGGGCCTTCAGGCCCAGCACGCCCAGCAGCGGCAGCATCCAGAACGGATTGATCAGGTTCGGCAGTGCTTCGGCGGCGTTGTACACCTGCACAGCCCAGCCCAGGTGCGCCTTCAGTTCGTTGGCCGCCTGCATCACGTACGGTGCTTCGATGATCCACTTGCCGCCGCCGGAGGGAACGAAGAAGCCCAGGACCGCCGAGTACACGCCCATCACCAGAGCGAACGTATCGGTGCTGGCGATGTGCACGAACAGGCTGGACAGCCGGTGCGCCAGCGTCTGCCCATCGGCGCCGGCCGCGTGGGTGAGGATCATCGCGATGCCGCCATACAGCGGGAACTGGATCAGCACACCGGTCGTGCTGGGCACCGCCTTGGCCACCGCGTTGAGGAAGCTGCGCGGGCGCCAGTGCAGCAGCAGGCCGAGCGAGATGAACAGGAAGTTGTAGGTATTGAGGTTGGCGATTGCGGTCACCACCGGCTTGTTGGCGAACTCGTTGAACAGCCATCCGAAGGCCAGCAACGAGAGCAGCACGGTCAGCAGTGGGCTGTATTCGAGCCATTCGCCGGGGCGCGTGCGGCGCTGCAGCGGCTCAGGCTCGGCCTGCGCCGCACCGGGAAACGATTCAGCGGTGCGCGCACTGCCAGCCGCCGGTGCGGTCAACCAGGCAATCAGCAGTGACACCAGGATCAACGCCGCGGTCAGCACGATCGACTGCCACAGGAAGATGGTTTCAGTGAAGGGCAGTACGCCGGTGATCTCCACCAGCCCCGGCGGCATGCTGGCCGGGTTCGCCTGCAGCTGCGCAGCCGAAGAACTCAGGCCCATCGCCCAGACCGCGCCCAGGCCGAGGTAGGCGGAGGCACCCGCTGCGCGGTAGTCCATGCGCAGATCGGTCCGGCGCGCCAATGCACGCACCAGCAGACCGCCGAACACCAGCGAGAAGCCCCAGCTGAGCAGCGAAGCCAGCATGCTGACCAGGCCTACATAGACCACCGCACCGCGCCCCGTGCGCGGCACCCGCGCCAGCAGTTCGATGAAGCGCGCCACCACAGGCGCGGTGGCCACGGCATAACCGCCGATCACCACGAAGGCCATCTGCATGGTGAACGGAATCAGGCTCCAGAAGCCATCGCCAAAGGCACTGGCCGTGGTCTGCGGCGTGGAACCGAAGCCGATGGCTGCCAGGGCGACGATGACCACGCCCAGCACCGCGAACACGTAGGCATCAGGGAACCACTTTTCCGCCCAGGAGGCCGAGCGCAGCGCTGCGCGCGCCATCCAGCCATCCTGCACTGCTGCCGTCGAGGCCATCACCTACCCTCCCAGGTTCGATGGCTCGATTCTCGGCCTCGCGGCGGGGACTGTCAGTCGCCTATTGGTCGTAGGACGGTACGCGCCCCTTCCCGGCGGCGCCTGTCAGCGCAGCGCCAGATCCAGCGCGATACCGGCAAACAGCGCCGCGCCGACCCAGTTGTTGTGCAGGAACGCCTTGAAGCATGGCCCCCGCTCGCGGTTGCGGCAGATCCAGAATTCGTACACCACCAGCGCCGCAGCCACCGCCAGGCCAGACAGGTACCAGCTCCCCAGGCCGGCGCGCACACCGACCAGCGCCATGGTCGCCAGGAACAGGGCGTAGAGCACCCCTTGGATCACCAGATCCAGGTCCCCGAACAGGATCGCCGTGGAGCGCGAGCCCATCTTCAGGTCGTCCTCGCGGTCGACCATGGCGTACCAGGTGTCATACGCGGTCGACCAGAGGATGTTGCCGGCGTACAGCAGCCAGCCAAGCAGCGGCACATCGCCCTGGACCGCGGCGAATGCCATGGGAATACCCCAGCCGAACGACATGCCCAGGTAGACCTGCGGCAGGTGCGTATAGCGCTTCAGGTAGGGATAGCTGGCGGCGAGGAACACGCCGATGAAGCTCATGCCGATGGTCAGCCCGTTCAGGGTCAGCACCAGCCCGAATGCCACCAGCATCAGTACCGCGAACAGCACCAGCGCGGCACGGCCGCTGATCGCCCCCGTCGCCAACGGACGGGCCTTGGTGCGCTCCACATGCGGGTCGAGCCAGCGATCGGCGTAGTCATTGATGACACACCCCGCCGAGCGGGTCAGCCAGACACCTGCGGTGAACACGAACAGGGTCCACAGCGGCGGCATGCCGCCTGCCGCCAGCCACAGCGCCCACCAGGTGGGCCACAGCAGCAGCAACGTGCCGATCGGACGATCCGCGCGCATCAGACTCCAGTAATGCCGCCAGCGCGGAATGTCGGCAAAGGGGGCACGGTCTTGCATCATTCGCCGATGATACGCCGATGCGCACGGCATGACAGCGCTGAACTCAGACCCTGCCCCATACTGCAGGCTCACGATGCCAGCGCCATGCACTCTCGATGATTGGCGCCAGTTCGGTCCATGTCGGTTGCCATCCCAGCAACCGGCGCGCCCGCTCGCCGGACGCCACCAATCGCGCAGGATCACCTGGACGTCGATCAGCGATGTCGAAGGGGACCTGCATGCCGGATACGGTCGCAGCTGTCTGGATCACATCCAGCACAGAGAAACCCTGCCCGTTACCAAGGTTGAACGCATGTGCACCGGGCTCCGTGTCCATGTAGTCCAGTGCCAGCGCATGAGCTCGGGCAAGATCCTGCACGTGGACGTAATCCCGCACACAAGTGCCGTCGGGGGTGTCGTAATCGCGTCCGAATACCTGGAGACGTCCTGCTTGGCCAAGCATCGAACGCAGCACATTGGGTATCAGATGAGTCTCGCAGCGGTGCGCCTCCCCGATCCCATGTTCCGGCAGCGCCCCGGCAGCGTTGAAGTAACGCAGGCTCACGGAACGCAAGCCGTATGCGGCAGCAGCGTCTGCAAGTACGCGCTCGGCCATTTGCTTGCTGGCGCCGTAGGGGTTGATGGGCTGTTTGCGATGGTCTTCATCGATCAGCGCTGAGCACGGCTCACCAAAGATCGCTGCCGTAGACGAGAACACGATGCGCTCAGTGCCATGTTTGCGCATTGCCTGCAGCAGGTTGATTGTTCCGCCGACATTGTTGGCATAGTACGCGTAGGGATCACGTACGGATTCACCAACCAACGACTGTGCGGCGAAGTGCATCACTGCATCGAAGCGACGGCCGGCAAACAGCCGCTGCAACGATGCGGCATCCAGCAAGTCGCCCTCAACCAACTCCCCCCAGGCGACGGCTTCGCGATGCCCGGTGGACAGATTGTCGAACACCGTGACGCGGTGCCCTTGCTCGGCCAAGTGCTGGGCCATGTGGCTACCGATGTAGCCGGCACCGCCACAGATGAGAATGTCACGCATCGGGGCCTTCCTTGATGTGAATGGTGCCCGGAGCATCCTCGCCCACGGAACACACAGAGGGCCGACACCTTGCCGTCGGCTTCCTCATCCCTCCGATGGCAGGGAATTACTCCTTGCCGTCGGTTTTGTATTCATAGTAGCCATAGCTGTAGTAGCCAGTGGCACGCTTCTCGACGGCGTTGAAGATTGCACCCTTGATCTGCACGCCGTTCTGCTCAAAGCGCTGCAGTGTCAGTTCGATCTCCTTGGCCTGATTCACGCCAAAGCGGGTTACCAGCAGACTCGAGCCGGCATGGGTCGCCACCAGCGCCGGATCGGTGACGGCCAGGATTGGCGGCGTATCAACGATCACCAGGTCGTACTTGTTCGACATGTCCTGCAGGAGCTGCGCGAAGCGTGGGTGCATCAGCAGCTCGGCCGGGTTCGGTGGAATGTTGCCACGCACCATGTAGTGCATGCTTTCCAAGCCGGATACCGGGTGGATCACGTCTTCAACGCTGAGCTTGCCGCCCAGCACGTCCGACAAACCGTTCTGATGCGACACGCCGAGAATGTTATGGAGCGTGCCTTTGCGCATGTCGGCATCGATCACCAGCACACGCTGCCCTGCCTGCGCGATTACTGCCGCCAAGTTGGCCGAAACGAAGGTCTTGCCCACCCCAGGACGTGGACCCGAGATGGTCAGGATGTTGTTCTTCGCTTCCAGCATGGCGAAATGCAGGCTGGTACGAAGGCTGCGTAGCGCTTCCACCGTCGGATCAGCGGGAGCTGAAACGGCCAGCAGATGCTGGCGACCATCGGCGATTACGCGCGTTCCGTGCTTGCCCTTGCGCAGCTTTGGCAGCGTGCTGGACGCACTGAGCGGGATGGCCGCGTAGACCGGCAAGCCCATGGCCTCGATGTCGGCTGGGTCTTCGATGCCGGGGTTGAGCATACGCTGGAGGAAGACAAAGGCGGTGGACAGGAAAGCGCCCAGCAGCGTAGCAATAGCAATGATCAGGGCCTTACGCGGCTTCACCGGATTGGTTGTATCAACTACGGCCGGATCCACGATGCGCACGTTGCCGACCGTGCCTGCGCGGGCGACATCCAATTGCTGCGCCTGGTTCAACAGCGCGGTGTAAAGCTCATTGCTCACCTGCAGGTCGCGGGTCAAGCGCAGCAACTCCTGTTGCGTATCCGGCAGGCTACTTACCTGGCGCTGGAAGCCGGACTTCCGGCTCTCAAGTTCGCTGATCTGGCGCAGCAGTGCACGGTAGGCGGGGTGCTCTCGCGTGAAACTCCGATCCATCTCGGCCTGCTTCAAGCGCAGCTGCTGGATGCTGCCCTCCACAGCCACTTCCTGATCCAGGAGACCTTTGGTCTGCATGGTGATGTCAACGGAATTGGCGCGTGACTGGTAGTTGGTCATCGCCTGCTGAGCTTCTTCCACCTGCTTGCGCACGATGGGGAGTTGCTCCTTCACAAACTGAAGCTGTGCCGCCGCTTCTGCAGACCCACGATCAACGTTCTGACGCACATAGGCCTGGGCAACACGCTGAACAACAGATTCGGCCAGTTCGGGATCTTCGTTCTCGAATGTAACTTTGAGGATGCCCGAGTCCTTGCCCTGCTCGGCGGCAACCACAGCCTGTTGCAGGCCAGAAATCACATCCAGGCGACGGAGCTTGATGACCCTGAAGCGTGTACCAGGCGATGCACGCAGTTGCGCCACCTCAATGGTCACTCCCCCCCCCTGGGCACTTTCTCCCGCCTTCCCCTTGAGCACGACGCGGCCGTCGTCATCTTCCAGGACGAACGCGCCATCCGTGGCAGCACGCAGCACCAGCTCCCGATTGATCAGAGCTTCAGGGACGTCGAGCCGCTGGACGTCAAGCAATTCTCCGCCCCATCCGTAACTCTCTGCACCAAACTTGGCAGGTGCTACTTCACCCGACTTCTCGGGCATGAAGCGGCGCGCAAAATAGTCGCCCAGCAAAGGAAACCGGTACGGAGCCACGCTGATATCCAGACGCAGGTCATCCACGGCCTTGCCGATCACGCTACGTGAGGTGAGCAGCGCAACTTCGGTGGTTGCTGCCGGGCTCGCACCTGTCACGCCGATCGAAGTGAGCTCGGAAAGCCCGGGGATGCCGGGCATCTTGGACTCCACCTGCACCATCGATTGGGCCTGGTAGACCGGAGTGGCGAGCAGTGCATACAACGTCCCCACCACGAAGAAGAGCCCCGTGACCGCCGCAATCAACCACTTCCGGTCGAGAATCGTGCCAAGGATCTCTCGGAGATCGATCTCATCGTCCTTGATTGCTCGGGCTTCCGTCTGTCTTGTCATCGCTTCCACTTCAAAATGAGGAGACGCAGTGGCGCGGCCACGATTCACTGCTCGATCAAAGGCTTGGGTGTTCAGGGTGACCGCAAAATCTAGCCAGCGCATCAGTGTACTAGATTGCCAGGCACAGCGAAGCCTTGGCCCGAAGGGAGCGGGACGACAACCACACCCTGCGCAACAAAGTCAAGTGCAATTGACTAACCACCTGGGCGCCAGCGGGCCTTCTCGGTCCAGCGATAGGCCAGCTTCGCTGTAGTACGATTCAATCTTCGCTTTGGGCTGCACGCGTTGTGCAACCCCAAAATGAACGCCCCTATACATAAATGAACAAGGACCTTGGAATGACCGACGCCGAGGGGCGCGACGGCCACACCGCGTCTACCCTGCCTCCCCCAGTTGGCACGACTGACGTAGTGCAACGCCAGAGAAGGATGCTGAAGTGAAGATTGCCGTTGCCGGAACAGGCTACGTTGGCCTGTCCAACGCTGTGCTCTTGGCGCAACACCATGAAGTTGTCGCGTTAGATATCGATGCAGGCCGTGTCGAGCTCATCAACTCCCGCCGGTCCCCGATCGAAGACCGGGAGATCGAAGATTTTCTGGCGAACAAGCCTCTGAAACTGAGCGCGACCCTTGACCGAGAGGTCGCCTACAAAGACGCACGCTTCGTCATTATCGCAACTCCGACCGATTACGATCCAGACAGCAATTGCTTCAACACGTCTTCGGTCGAGTCCGTCATCCAGGATGTCGTTGCCACGAATCCGAATGCGATAATGGTCATCAAGTCGACTGTGCCGGTAGGATGCACGGCCGCCCTGAAGGCCCGCTTCAGAACCGATAACATTATCTTTTCCCCCGAATTTCTGCGGGAAGGAAAAGCACTGTATGACAACCTTCATCCAAGCCGCATCATCGTGGGCGAACGCTCAGCGCGTGCAACCGAGTTCGCAGAACTGCTGAAAGAGGGCGCCATCCGCAAGGAGATCGCCACCTTGTTTACCGATGCCACCGAGGCGGAGGCCATTAAGCTTTTCGCCAATACTTACCTGGCCATGCGTGTCGCCTATTTCAATGAGCTGGACACTTATGCCAGCTCCCGCGGCCTTGATACCCGCCAGATCATCGAAGGGGTCAGCCTCGATCAGCGCATCGGCAATCATTACAACAACCCATCGTTCGGGTATGGCGGCTATTGCCTACCGAAGGACACGAAGCAGTTGCTGGCCAACTACAGCGACGTGCCTCAGAACCTGATTCACGCCATTGTCGAATCAAATCGCACGCGCAAGGATTTCATTGCCGATGCCATCATTCGACAAGCCCCGAAGACTGTTGGTATCTACAGACTTGTCATGAAGGCCGGATCTGACAACTTCCGCGCCTCAGCCATTCAGGGCGTCATGAAGCGAATCAAGGCGAAAGGAATTGAAGTCATAGTCTACGAACCATCACTCCGCGATGGAGAATTCTACCGCTCCCGCGTTGTCAACGACCTGCCTGAGTTCAAGCGCAAGGCTGATGTAATTGTAGCCAACCGAGTTTCTGGCGAACTTCAGGATGTCGCGAAGAAAGTCTACACGCGCGACCTTTTCGGTTCGGACTGAATTGTAATCGCCAATGCCACTCTCACCCCCAAGGCCGCGGATTCCTGGTGACGCGCGATGCTGCGTGAAAACCACCCTCATTCCGCCATCGGCACGACAGCCATATGAAAAAGCTAACTGAATTTATAAAAGTGGCCTATGGCTACGCGAAAGTCTACTCGTATGACATCTACCGTTTCGTCAGATTCAGCGGCACCCTGAGAACGCGCACGCATCCGGCCACGCGTGGCGCCCTCATGACCAAGTACTACCATATGGTGGAGAAAGGTCTAGCGTTGCCTCAGCCGCGGCCAGGATTCGGCGCCGAGATGACCAGGGATCTTGGCGATCAAATGGAGCGGGCCATGCGGGATGGCATCTGCGCACATGAAGTGCAACTGTCCGCAGACGCCCTTGATACTTACATGGCTTTCAACGCGGAGATGGGTACACCTTCGCCTTCGCACGTAACGCAGTCGGTCGTCAGCGCTCGCAATGCAGGATTTGCGCCCTCCGGCTCGGCTCTCAAGCATATGAAAGTGCGGCAGCAAGACTCTGAGATCCATCTAGCTTTCCTGCGCAGCCGCAGCTCAGTGCGCGGCTTCGGCGATGGAGCCGTGCCACAAGAGGTGTTGTTGAAGGCAGCTCAGGCGGCCCAGTTTGCGCCGTGCGTGTGCAATCGCCAGGCTGGCCGACTCTATTTTCTTACGACCGAAGAGCAGAAGCGAAAGGCACTGAGCTATCAGAAGGGAAATCGCGGCTTCGGAGACACTGCCGCCGTCATTGCAATCGTGACAGTGGATATCGCCGAGATGCTTGAACCGACTGAGCGCTACCAACACTGGATCGATGGCGGCCTGTTCGCGCAAAACTTCCTGCTCGGCATTCACGCGCAGGGATACGGAGCGTGCCCGCTTAACTGGTCCGCGCCCATCACGCGGGACATCGGGATCCGCAAGTTGGGATATATCCCGGACTCGGAGAGCATCATCATGATGGTTGCCATCGGGCCACTCAAGGACGAGTACAGCGTGGCTCGATCAGAGCGTCGACCATTGGCGGACATTGCTCACTTCCCGGACTTGGAGCACAAGCAATGAACGTGCTGCTTCTGACCTATTCATTCAATTACAACTATGGCGGCCTGCTGCAGGCATACGCGACTGCGCAATACCTGAGCAGTATCGGCCATGAAGTTGTCGTACCCACGGCTCACCCCGCCCATATGGTGGGGAACACCTCGTTCTGGCGAGGAATGGGGCTGAAGGGCGGGAATCCGCTCAAGGCCGTCCTGAGGCGCTTTCGGCAGGCCAAGCGATACCGACGTTTTGACGCTTTTCGTTCAAGGCTTCCGCTGGCTCCGCAACTGTCCTCCAAAGAGGCCATCAATGCCGCCTTGGCGCGCTTCGACGTGATCCTTACCGGGAGCGACCAGACCTTCAATACGAAGTTCATGCCCAAGTACGATTCGTACTTCTTCCAAGGCTTTCACCACGGCGGTCCACGCAAGGTAAGTTACGCTTCCTGCTTCGGTACGCGCGAGCAGAAGCCCGAGATAATCACAAGGGCTGCGCCGGATCTGAAGAATTTCGACGCGCTTGCAGTTCGCAATGAAGTGAGCCGACAGATCATCGCCGACTTGATCGGCATTGAGTCGACAGTTGTCGTCGACCCGACGCTCCTCCATGACTTCAACGAGCTGAAGTCCGATGGGGAAGGTGCTGCCGCATCCGGTCGATACATCATGGTCTATGCATTGGACACCGCAAACTTCCCCATTGCTGAACGCATCATTGGCCAGCTGAAGGAGTCCGACCCCAATCTGGAGGTTCATTTTGTCAACGGCGAGAAGAACTTTGACAAACCTGCGTGGGCGTCGCATCTGATAAATGACTATGGCCCCCTGGAGTTCCTGCGTTCGATCCAGAACTCGGCGTATGTGGTGACCGATTCCTTCCACGGGGTCATCTTCACCCAGAAGTTCGACCGTCCCTGCATCGCCTATTCCTCAGGCTGGCGCTCCGAGCGGATCGTCAGCATGATGCGAGATTTCAATGCCTCTGATCTGTTGGTGCTGGAGAATGATCCCAACGTTGTGAGGGCAGCGGTCACTCGGGTTGTCCGCGATGGCGCGCGCCTGAGCATCAGCGACGATCTGGAGAGTAAAATCCTGCGCTCGAAGCGATACCTCAACGAAGCATTGGGCAACCCGTGAATCTGAGCCAAGTAGGCAAAAAGGGGTTTGCCCACCTGCTGGTCATTGTGCTGACGAGCAGGGCGTCTGCGTTCATTGCCCAATGGGTGATGGGCATCTTCCTGTTTCCGGAAGACTTCGGACTGATTGCAATCATCTCCATCGTCTATCTCCTGGCGTCCGGATTCAAGGAAGTCGGGCTCTATCAGATACTGCAGGAGCATCGTGACGATTTTGAATCCCAAGCACCAAGCCTCACAGCCTCTGCGCAGATACTGAATCTGAGCGGCGTTGCGCTGTTGCTTGTGGCGGCGCCAATCATGGCTGAGCACTACCACGATCCGCGGCTTCTTTGGATTACGGTAGTGCTCGCGCTCACCATGCCGTTCAACATCGCCGCACTCCCATACAAGGCCAGATCGGCGATCGCGTTCAACTTCAAGCGTATTTCCCGAGTTGAATCGGTATCGGCACTGGCCAGCAACCTCAGCATGGCCGGGCTCGCCGCAGCTGGCGCGGGAATCTACAGCTTTGTCGCGTCCCAAGTGATTTTGGCGCTCGTCACATTTCTCATGTACCGCTGGGGCCAACCGCGCATTGCAAGCCCCTTATGGCCGGGCGCAAGCAGGCTTCGAGCGTTCTTCAAACGCTGCAAGTGGTTGATTGTTTCCTCCTATCTCAACAACGTTGCTACACGAGGCGAGTACCTCGTGCTGTCTCTGATCCTGAGCAAAGCGGCTCTCGGGCTGTTCTACTTTTCCTATCAGTTGATGGCAGCAGCGGTGCAGTTGATCGGAATGGCGCTGAATCATCTCCTCTTGCCGCTCTTCTCCGCGATCAGAAACGACGCGGCTAGAGTTCGCTCAGGGCTGCACAAGGCCGGCCACGCGCTTTCGCTGATGTCAGGGGCCTTGTGCCTTTCCCTGTTGGTGTGGTTCCCATTCGTCATTCGTCATGTCTGGAGCGGAAAGTGGGATGCCGCGATTTCGCTTACTCTGATAGTGACGGCCGCTGTCCCACCGCGACTGCTGTCTTCGCCACTTGGCTCTTCCGCACTCGAAGCGATGGCGCGTTACCGTGAGCGAGGAATATTGTCGCTGGTCGATGCATTGACCTTGATTGTCTTTGTCTGGATCGGCGGCCAATTCTTCGGCGTGGAAGGCGCGTGTGTCGCAATGGCGGCCCAACGGCTGAGTGCAGGAATGCTGTTCTATTTCGCCGCCGCCAGCGCCTGCGGACTGCGCACCCGCATGGCCTTCTATCAGCTCATGAAGAACCAGGCACCCTACCTTGCCTGCGTGGCGGCGCTGTCCGGATACGTTTTCCTGATCATTGGCTACAACGGTTTCATTCACCTCGGCTTTGTTCACACCCTGGCCGTCTACGCTGCACTGATGGTGGCGTATGTGGTCATGAACCATAAACGCATCGCTGAATATGTCCTTGAACGCTGACAAACAGATTCCCCACGAGCCGCAGCGCTACTGCTTCTGCGCGGATGGGCGCTATGTGGACTTCATAGTCCCTGCCGTAGAATCAATCGCGAAGAGCTGCGCGTCGGGCACCAAGTTCTCGGTTGATATCATCGTGGACAAGGAACCAAAGGCTGGCGTTCTGGGTGCACTCAAAGCACTATGCTCCGGTGATGTGACCGTCCATGTCATTGATCCCGCCCAGTTCGGCGACCTACTGGAAGTGACGCACATTTCCAGAGGCATGTATTACCGGCTATTGATTCCAGAACTGCTCGACGCGGATAAGGTCCTGTACCTCGACTGCGACGTTCTTGTAAGACACAGTCTTAGCGACCTGTTCAACATCGACCTGGAAGGTGTTCTGGCGGGGGCGGTCATCAATCCCTTCTATGATGGAAGTCGATTGGGGCTGGCGGACGGTGATCGTTATTTCAATTCCGGCGTCTTGCTCCTGAACTGCGCAGAATGGCGTGCTGATGGCACCAAGGACAAAGTTCTGGCGTATCTACGCGCCAACACGGACTTGCTGAGGATGCCGGACCAGGACGCATTGAATGCCGTGCTCAGGGGACGATGGTGCGAGCTTGATCCCACGTACAACTGCCAGGTATCAATGCTGCTCAGGCACAAGGAACTGGCTAGAGAGCTCGCACCTGGCTGGTCCATGTCATTCCTCGAGTCACCGGCGATCATGCACTTCTCCTCGGCACACAAGCAGTGGCATTCCAGCAATCGGATCGTCTTTTCGAAGGAGTACCGACAGCTGCGCACGCACATCATGGAGCCGCGCCGCGGCCCGTTCCTGGACTTCGTCATAGGCCGGATCAGGCAAGCGAAGTTCGCCATCGGGCAATCCAATCCCTACTTCTACTAATCAGTTCGACGAAAGGCGGCAATGGCAACCAGCATCCCGGCACCGACAGTTCCCCTAAAGCGGCCCACGTTCGATACCGTGCGGTTTGGCGACTTCAACATCATTTGCGCGTCACGGCAGGACCTGGTGGACATGGCGCTTTACGACTGCGCGCATCGATCGCGCCCTGCGCAGCTGGTGTTCGATGCTAATGGCCACGCATTGTCATTGGCACGCACCGATCGGAGATTTGGCTCACTTGTACAGGAGGCCGACATCATTCATGCCGATGGAGGATTTCTGGTGTCCCTGTCCAAGCGATTGAAGCTCAATGCCATCCCTGAGCGCAGTGCCACAACTGACATGCTCCACGATTTTTCGAGGGCATTCGAGAATACCGGCTTTGGGTTCTATCTTCTGGGATCCGAGGAGCGCGTCAATTCATCATGCACCAGCATTCTGCAAGAGCAGTACAAGGGCATGAAGATTTCTGGCCGTCGCAATGGGTTCTTCACCCCGGACGAAGAACAGGAAGTTGTCGACGCAATCAACGCTTCCGGCGCGGATATCCTCTGGGTCGGCCTGGGGAAGCCCAAGGAGCAGGAATTCTGCGTTCGTTGGCGCGACAAACTGAAGCCGCGATGGATCATCACCTGCGGAGGGTGCTTCAACTACGTGACCGGTGACTATCCTCGCGCTCCTGCCTGGATGCAACGCAACAACCTGGAGTGGGTTCATCGCTTGGCCACGCGACCGAAGGAGTTGTTCGTCCGATATGCCGTTACAACGCCTCACTCGCTGTGGATCGCGCTGACAGATCATTCCAAGCTGGCTTCAAAATAGTCGCACGGCAGTTCTGCTTTCTCCACTTCCCATGGCTCGGGTAGCAGCCGATGAGAGACACGCATGTCCCCCTTCTTTTCGATTGTGATTCCCACCTACAATCGCTCATCAACCATTCTCCCGACGCTGCTTTCGGTTCAGGGTCAGACGTTCTCCGATTTCGAATGCATCATCGTCGATGATGGATCAAAGGATGTCGACGCGCTGACCAGGTTGGTAGACCAGCTTGCGGATCGGCGTTTCCGTGTAATACAGCGACCCAACGGGGGAGGGGGGGCCGCGCGCAATACGGGAATCGAGGCCGCAGTCGGACTTTACATCGCATTTCTTGATTCCGACGACTTCTTTGTACCCGAGAAGTTGGAGCTCTTCCACGCGTATCTGCGTCGGTCGCCCTATCCGGCACTTTATTCTTACGCCAAGGTGGACCGTGGGGTTCCCGAGCGCATGTGGATACGTCCCGACCGCCCGATCCGGGAGGATGAGTCGATGGCCAGCTATCTGTTCATCGCAAATCAGTTCGTGCAGACCTCAACGATCGTCATGGACAGCAGCCTCGCGAAGCGGATCAAGTTCAATCCAGAGCTTCGCAAGGGTCAAGACCTTGATTTCTGCCTCAGAGTGGACGTGGATGGGACCAAGTTCCGCATGCTGGAGCAACCCTTGATCGTCTGGACGGACATCAGCGAGGTAGGACGTACGTCGCGCCATGCGGGATCAGCGGCACCTGCCCAGTGGTTGAACCAGCACGCCCATATGATGACACCGGCGGAGATCATCGGATATCGAGCTACAGTGCTCTCCTATTATCAGCCCAAGCATCGTTTCCTGGTTGTCCTGAAGGATCTGGTACAAAGTGTGACTGTCGCGAAAGTGCCGCCCAAGGTGGCGCTCCGTCATTGGTTGCGATTCATGCTACCAAGATCGCTTTACCGCTCTATTGTCTCTGTCGCCATTCGCTCTCTGAAGCAGAAGGGCCCAAGCAGCAGTGAATTCCAAGAATGAGTATTTCCAGCGCATTCACCATCAAACGCCGGCCGTATCCAATTTCGCTGCTCTACCTTGGAACGATTCTCATCGTGACAACAGCGTGGCTACCTCGACTGTCCGGCGTGACGGTTGGCGAGCCCATGCTGGACTTGGTTTTCGCGGCATCGTCTGCTGCCCTGCTGTGGGTGTATGGCGCACGTAAGGATCGGCTCTTTGCTCAGCAGCTCTTCTGGATTGGCTACCTTGTCGCCGGTGCGGCGCTTGCCGTTGGCTTGCGGAATACAAATCCGTTGGACTTTGCGCAGGCGTACAAATTCGTCTGGTACTTGATCCTGCTCGCACCGTTCGCGTGGGCACCTGGCCCCATGAAATCGGAAGATTTCAGGCGACTGCTGAACCTTTGCCTTTTCATGTTCTTCAGTGTCTATCTAGCAAAGCGGGTCATCGGAATTGATCGGCCCGTTCTGATGACAGAGAACAACTTCGAAATCATCTTCTTGTCACTCGTCTACTTCAGCGCCCATGTTTCAGGTGTAAAGATCAGCGGATTGCAGACTGGCACACTGCTGGCCGTGGTCATCCTCTCCGGATCTCGCTCCGCTGCAATCGCTGCCGCCTTGGCCGTTCTGTTCGCGTTCGACTTCAGGTCCCGTAACTCTGCAAAAGTCGTCGGCGGAATGATCGCCGGCACCGCAGCAGTCGTGTTTGCATTCCTGATTTTCGAGAATCGCTCACAAGGTGGAATCGAGTCGATCGATAGATTTCGGTTTCTGATGATGTTCCTTGAGTCGATAAGAGACTGGGACACAACGGACTATCTACTTGGTGCCGATAGGATTTCTCCACTTCCCGCACACGTGTGCTCGTCACTCTCCTACTATCAATCGCTCTTCAGTTTTAGCGGCAACGGGAGTTGCTATTCCGTCATCCTGCATAGCTTTAATATGCGGGTGATCTACGATCATGGCCTTGCAGTAACCGCCCTGACGTTCATCTACCTCATCGGTGTGATGAAGAACGCCAAACGCCATCAGCGGCTCTGCGTCATTCTCATCGTTCTGGCAAGTGGCCTTTCCGTATCGGCCCTCAACAATGTGTATACAACACTGGGCATTGCGCTTGTGTGCCTGGCAGCCGGCGCTGCGAAGAACGAAAGATGTGAATGATTCCGCCCCCGACGGAGCGAAAGCTCGACGGCTCACGCAGCAGCTCTCCTAGAACACCCAGTTGGCGACCAGGGAAATCAGATGCAAAAGTACCGCGCAGATATCGATGGCCTAAGATCGATCGCTATCCTGCCCGTGCTCCTTTATCACACAGGCATACCGCTCATCACCGGCGGGTACGTCGGTGTGGATATTTTTTTCGTGATCAGCGGCTTCCTGATTACAGGAATTCTGCTTAGAGATTTTGATAACAACACCTACAGTGTTCTATCGTTCTACGAACGGCGCATCAGAAGAATATTTCCTGCTCTTGCAGTCGTGGTGTTCTTCACGATCATCTGCGCGCCTTTCATCTTGCTTCCCAGCGAGTTCGAGCCGTTCGGACGCGACGTCGCGTCTTCCCTGCTATTTGTCGCAAACATCAATTTTTGGCTGCAGTCGGGATACTTCTCCCCTGTCTCCGAGGCCAAGCCGCTCCTGCACATGTGGTCGCTGGGTGTCGAGGAGCAATTTTATCTGATCGCGCCCCTCGCACTCTTTGTGACCGTCAAGTATGCGCGTCGATATCGACCGGCGATAACGCTGATAGCGATCGGTCTTTCACTGGGCGCCTGCATCTATCTCACACCGCGATCGCCCTCGGCAGCCTTCTATCTCCTGCCTACGCGCGCGTGGGAACTTCTGGTGGGTTCGGCGCTGGCCATCTACATCTCGACCCGAGACAATCCTGCTCCAACGCGGGCTTCTGGATTGATCGGCGCCATAGGACTGACGCTGACCATGGTTCCAGTGTTTGTCTATGACAAGTCGACTCCCTTCCCCGGCTATGCGGCCATCGCGCCAACCGCAGGCGCGGCCATGCTGATCTATGCTGGGCCCAGCAGCTTCGCTGGACGATTGCTCAGCACAAGGCCGCTGGTCTTTATTGGCCACATTTCCTACTCCCTGTACCTCTGGCATTGGCCAGTAATCACCCTGTTTAGGAACGTGGGCTGGCTCGAAAGCAGCTTGGGCAAGGCAATCGTCATCCTTCTGTCGTCCCTGCTTGCATGGCTCACGTGGCGGTTTGTTGAATCGCCCACCCGCGATCGCACGAAGATCGGCAGCAGAACGCTTTTCGTAGGCGCAGCTTCCTCGACCGCGATCTTGTTGTTCGTCTCGGCAATCTATTCCTCTCTCGGAGGATGGCCGGGCCGGCTACCTGCCTCGACGGTCGCGTTTGACGCCGCCAGGAACGACTACAGTCCAGACCGGGCTCGGTGCCATTTCGACGGAGGCCTCCCTGACTATTCTTCAGCCTGCGTGCTTGGTCCCAAGAACGGCCTCAAGGTGGCAGTGTGGGGAGATAGCCATGGTGTAGAGATGGCGAAAGCTATCAGTGAGCAGGGCTTTTCCGTCAGGCAGCTCACCTATTCATCCTGCCCGCCCAGCTCCAACGGCGTGGGTACGAGTAACCGCCCTCAGTGCAGTGACTGGAACAAGCAAGTTGCCAAAAGCCTCGCCGATGACAAGTCAACCGGCGTCGTAATTCTATCGGCATACTTCGAATCACCGGTGTCACGCTCGGCGACCAGGCAGAACGAGCTTGCCAGAACGGCGTCGTTCCTCAGGAGTGTCGGAAAGCATGTCATTGTAATTGGACCGTTTCCGATGATCAGCCAGCGCACTGACTTGCCAACTTATCTTGCACGCGGCGGGAGCGCCGAACACGTCATCCAACTCGAAGGGATGAAAGAACTTGAGAGCACGCTGTCGAAGTCGGCAACATTGTATTCCCCTCAAAGGCTCTTTTGCCAACGCGATATATGCAACTTCGCGCCCGGCGGTAACGCCATGCTTTTTGACTCGCATCATCCCAGCATGTCGGCTGCACGTCTTGCAGCGGCGCAGATATCGCCATTGATTCATGACGTCATAGGGGAATGATAGCGTTGCAGCCCTTTTGTCCGTTATTGAATTGCAACCACATGACTGACCAACTGGCGACGTCCCGCAGTTCCTTTGAAGGATGATTCATGAGATCAGCATATTGGGATAACTGGAAAGGGCTCGCCATTGCCGCAGTCGTTACGATTCATGCGTGCAGCGCATTCCCAGGCGGCACAGCAGAATCCGGCGCGGCCACCCAGGAAATGTGGATCAGACAGCTGACCAACTTCGCAGTCCCATTTTTCTTTGCAGCCGCAGGCTTCTTTGCTCCGAAGGGGCAGATTACCTGCATCAGAGAATTCTATGCTTCCCGATTGCTGCGAATACTGCCGCCGTATCTGGTCTGGACCACGATCTATTTGGGCGTTGGAGCATTCCGTGAAGGGATGGATCCAATCACGGCACTCAAAGGCTATGTATTCGGAACGGGAATAGGAATCGGCTACTTCGTAATTGTCCTGTGCCAGTTCACTCTTCTAACCCCTTTGCTGCTGAGTCTAAAAAGTCTCACAACGCACTGGATCGTGATTATTTCCATTTCTCTTGTGGGAATCGCATACACATATTATTTTCAGACCATCGAGCCCAATACCAGACTGTCGGGCTTTCCCGCTCATGCTCTGCCCTTCTTTGTCTGGTACCCCTTCTACCATCTCGGACTGGTAGCCGGGTGGCGACGCGATGCTTCACGGATTCCGCTCCGCATGATCATTGGCGCTGTTCTCCTTGCATTCGCCGCTGGACTGCTGGAGAGCAAATACTGGCTTGCGACGATTGGCGGATCCTTCCCATTCTCGCAGCTCAAGGTCTCGAATTTCCTGTATTCAGGAGCACTATTCGCATTGGCCATTCGCCTCGCCGATGCGCAGACGCTCCTGCACAAGGGCGGCGTGCTCACCTGGCTTGGACGCAACTCGTACGCCATTTACTTGATCCATATGTTGTTCCTGCCCTCGATTCTTTCGCTATTGAAGGATTCCTGGCCATGGTCAACAAGCGGTTTGGCGCTCGTACTATCCGGTGCAGTGTTGTGCCTGGCCGTTACGAGTCTCACTGTGTTCCTGCTGAGGAAGCGCCTTCCAGAATCCCCTGCCCGCTATATTCTCGGCTAGGTGCCTGCTGCGCCAACCGCCTGGAGTTGCAGATGGCGAGTCCATCTGACATGGCCAAGCTGGGGGCATCTCGACCGGGTAAGTGCTCCATACCGGGCCGGGGTTCGACTGCGAGCCGCATTGCGAGCACTCAGGAACCGGCCAGAGCGCGTATGGCGATGCCCCTGTCGCATGGACCCGGCAACCTTGAGCGTGAGTCCCATCATCTCATCAGGCGATTCTCGACTGATCCAGCGGGCTTCATTGTCGGCCTCCCTGCGGATGGGCGAGCGGCCGGGCGCTTCGGCGATCGGTTCCACATTGCCCGTTCTTCTGTGCTCGAAATCCAGTAGCGCAATCAGGGGCAGATTTTTATCGTGGACTCCGCTAGAATTCCGCCCTACCACCGGACAACCGGTGGGTTCTACAACGCGCCCGTAGCTCAGCCGGATAGAGTAGTGGCTTCCGAAGCCATTGGTCGGGGGTTCGAATCCCTCCGGGCGCGCCATCTTTCCCTGCTCAGGCCATCGATTGTTGGCCCACCGGCACGGCCCCAGAATCAGCAGGCCGCTGATCTTCCACGCTAAGAACTGGAAGCCGGCAGCCGCCGAGCGCAGGCCCAGCGCCACAGGGGCGAGCACACCGGTCCACATAGCAACGCCGGGCATGGCCCGGCGCTACCGTGGGTGTACGGATCAGTACGTGCCGTCGAAGGCGAAGATCGGCTTGCGCTGCTTCCACGCGCCAGCGGTGAAGTCAGGGAACTCCAGCGTCTGGAAGCCATTGGCAATGGACTGCTCGGACAGCGGGGTGATCGCGCTCCAGGTCACTGCATCGTAGATGTCGATCGGCATCGGCGCCTTGGCCTTCAGTGCCTCGACGAACGCATGGATGACGAACCAGTCCATGCCGCCGTGACCGGCGCTGGCCGCGGTGTCGGCATGCTGCTTCCACAGCGGGTGCTCGTACTGATCCTGGTAGGTCTTGAACTCTTCCCACTGGTGCGGCGGGCTGCGGCCTTCAATGTGGATCGAGTGGTTGACGTCCATCCACAGACCCTTGGTGCCCTGCACGCGGAAGCCCATCGAGTACGGTCGAGGCAGCGAGGTGTCGTGCTGCAGCAGGATGGTCTCACCGTTCTCGCAGGCGAGCGTGGTGGTCACGATGTCACCCAGCTTGAACTTCACTTGGGTGCTGGGGTGGGTGGTGCCACCGCTCTTGGCCACGGTGTACTCGTGCAGGCCGCGTGCCTTGGTCGCGAAAGCGTTGATATGGGTAAAGCGGTTGCCGCGGTTGATGCCGGTGTACATCGCGCACGGGCCGATGCTGTGGCTGGGGTAGAGCTCGCCGTTGCGCTCCACCGAATGCTCGGTGCGCCAACGCGCCTCGCTCCAGCCCTTGGGACCGAATTCCACGCCACTGTCGTAAGGCTGGCTGGGATCACCGGAGTTGAACTTCACCCCGCGCAGGTCGTGCTGGTAGCCGGCCTGCAGATGCACCAGCTCGCCGAACAGGCCCTGTCGCACCATCTGCAGGGCGGCCATCACATCGCGGCGGTAGCAGACGTTCTCCAGCAGCATGTACGGCGTGCCGGTCGTAAGCTGGGTCTTCAGCACATCCCAGTGGTCCTGCAGGGTGATGCCGGCCACCACCTCGCAGCCCACGGCCACGCCCGCCTGCATGGCGGCGATCGCCATCGGCGCGTGGTATTCCCACGGCGTAGCGATGATCACGCCATCGATGCCCTTCTGTTCCAGAAGGCGCTTCCAGGCGTTGCTGTCGCGATCCTGGCCATAGGTTTTCGGCGCAGGCTTGCCGGCCTTGGTGACCATGTCCACGGCACGACCCAGCATGATCGGCTCGATGTCGCACAGTGCAATAACCTCGACATCGTCGCGGCGCACCAGCTCCTTCAACAGCACCTGGCCGCGCATGCCGGTACCGATCATGGCCAGGCGGAGGGTGCGCCCGCGCGCCCAGGCCGGGGTCTGTGGCAACAGGCTGCTGGCGGCGACGGCGGCACTGGCCGCGATGAACTCCCTGCGTTTCATGGCAAACATCTCTCCTCTTGGAAGCGCGCCGGCCGCAACCGGCGCGCTGGATCACTCGAACCTGCTTACTTGAATCGATAACCGATGGTCACACTGTAACCACGGCCGAAGATCGTCGCGTAGTCGCTGGAGTCACCCAGGAAGCTGTTCGGATCGTAGAACGGCAGCCGGTCGAACAGGTTCTTGACGGTGAAGCTCAGGTTCCAGGCGTCATCGGGGCGCCAGGTGACGCTCAGGTTGGCGGTCCACCAGGACGGCGCGCCGTCGCACTTGCTGGCCTGCAGCGCCAGGTAGCCGGCGGTGCAGGTCTCCTTGTTGTTATCGACTTCATCCACGCGGTCACGGGCCCACTTGGTACCGCCCACATAGTTGACGAACATGCTGGTGGTCACCTGCTTGTAGGTCCAGTCGGCGTTGAGCGTGGCGCGCAGGCGCGGGTTGTTGTAGTAGCCCACCACGTCGCCGTAGTACCAGCCGCTTTCCTCATCCATGTAGTAGCGGTTGCGATTGGCGATGGTGGCGGCCAGGCCCACGTTCAGCCCGCCCCACTCGCCCAGCGAGAAGCGGCTGCGTGCGTCCACGTCGAAGCCGTCGACCAGGGTCTTGCCGCGGTTCTTGTACTGGCCGACCACGCTGGCCACGTTGCCCACGGTGTAGCCGGGCAGAACCGAGGGGCAGCTCACACCGCTGGCCGGGTCGGCGCACATCGCCGCCAGCTGGGCCAGGTTTGCACGATCGGCATCAGTGATCGGCGAACGGGTGGAGGAGATGATGTCGGTGTCACGGCTGAAATCCGGGGCGACGATCTCGTTGTTGCGGTAGATGAACCAGTAGTCGGCCGACACCGACAGCCAGCTGGCCGGCTCGTAGACGAAGCCCAGGGTGGCGATCTTGGCCTTCTCCGGCTTCAGGTCCTGGTTGGGCTGGGTCATGCGGGCCACGGTGCGGCTGCAATCGACGTTGGCCAGGCTCTTGCCCAGGTCCACGTCACCGGCGCGCTGCGACTGCCGCAACAGGTCGGCGATCGCGTTGGTCTCGGCGCAGCGCACCTCATCGCGGTAGCCACCGAGCTGGGCGAACACGCCACCGCTGCCGGACTCGGCCAGGCTCGGCGCACGGAAGCCGGTCGAATAGGTGCCGCGCAGCATCAGTTGATCGAATGCCTGGTACTTGAAGCCGATCTTGGGTGCGACGTTGGCGCTGAAGTTCGGGTATTTGTCCACGCGGACCGCGGCATCCAGTTCCAGCTTGTCGGTGATCGGCGCCACCGTTTCGGCGAACAGTGCATAGGTGTTGCGCGCACCGTCGAACCACGAGCCGCCCTGCTGGGTGATCAGGCCGGCGGCTGCGTCGGCATTGCCCGGCGTGTAGAAGGTTTCGCGGCTGGCATTGAAGCCGAACGCGGCGCGCATCTCACCGGCCGGCAGCTGGAACAGCGGGCCTTCGATCTTGCCGTCCAGGGTGTGCAGGCGCGTCCAGGACTGGATGTCGAAGGTCGGGAACGCCTCGCGGATCAGCGCTGCGTTGGCTTCGCTGATCTCACCGAACTTGTATGCCGGATGGTCGGAAATGATCACCCGCCCGGTACCCGGATCCACCGAGTAGGGGCCGAAGGCCTTCTCGAAGCCCTTCAGGTTGACGTTGATGGTCTGGTAGGTGGTGGAGTGCGTGCCGGCGGTGGCGAAAGCAGTTTCCCAGTTCCAGTCACCCATGTTGCCACGTGCACCGGTCAGCACGCGGTAGCTCTTGTCGGTGTTGCGCTGGCCGAAGTAGTTGGCGCCGGCATCCTGCAGCAGGTACTGCAGGCCGACTACGCCGCCCATCATCGCCTTCAGTTCAGGGCTGGCGTGGTTGTACTCGTTGTTCGGCCCCAGGTAGGGATACAGGAACTGGTTGACCGTAGTGCCGGTATCGCGGGAGAACCAGCTGGTCGGGTTACCGGTGGTGGTGCCATAGCTGCGGGGTGTACCGCCATTGGCACGCAGATCGATGTCGGTGTAGGTCGCCTCGGCGAAGATTTCGGTCGAGTCGCCCACCAGGAAGGTGCCATTGAGGTAGGCGGTGTTGCGCTCGGACTTGGCGCCGGCGTCGATCTCGTTGTTCATCCAGGTCTCCCAGACACAACGCGGACCGGCGGCCTCGCCCTGCAGCACGTTCTTGCACCCGGGTGCGGCCTCCTGCACGCGGCGGCCGGTGACCGGATCGAAGGCGAAGTAACTGCCCGGGTTGAACTCGCCCGGCTTGCTGCCCACGCCCAGGCGCAGGTTCGTCAGGTAATTGGGATTGTTGACGTAGTACTGCTCGGGACGCTTGTCGTAGAAATCACGCAGCGGGATCGCGTCACGGCGGTACATGTTGACCGCACCGTAGATGTTGAAGCGGTTCTCGGCCAGGTCGCCGAAGCCGGCGGTGATGCTGGCCTGGCGCTCACCGTAGGAGTCGATGCGCGATGACGTATCGTTGGTGAAGTTGATCTCCGCGCCCTGGAAGTTGCGCTTGGTGATCACGTTGATCACACCGGCCACGGCGTCGGTGCCGTACACCGCCGAAGCACCATCGGTGAGCACTTCCATGCGTTCGATGGCGGCAGCCGGGATCGCATCGATGTTGACGAACTGGGTCTGGAAGCCGGCGGGTGCGCCGTAGTACGACAGGCGACGACCGTTCAGCAGCACCAGCGTGCCCTGTGCGCCCAACCCACGCAGATTGGCCTGCGAGGCACCGTCGGAGCCGGTGAACAGCGAGCGCGAATCCTGCTGCGCCGGGCGGGCAGCCGGCAGGTTGTCGAGCACCTGCAGCAGCGTACGCGCACCCATGTTCTGGATGTCCTGCTTGCTGATGACCTGGACCGGCGAAGCGGTTTCCACATCGGTACGGCGGATGTTGGAGCCGGTGACCTCGATGCGGGCCAGGTCGGTGGCGTTGTCCTTGCTGTCCTGCGCAGCGGCAGGCAGGGCGACCGAGAGCAGCGCGCCGGCAATGGCCAGCGTCAGCGGAGCGATCGTGCGACAGGGGGGGCGGCGGTAGCGTGCGGGCAACATCGGGGTTCTCTCCTGGCAGGGGTGCGGCGCGAATGTGGATCAGCGGGCAAAACGCTCCCGGGCCACGGCCAGCAGGCCGCAGTCGGTATGGGCGGGGGAGGAGCGGTGTTACGAAGGGGTCATGGGGCGACGATGCTGGCGGAGTCGCCCTCCTGGCCGATCAGCACGGCGTTGGCCCAGTTGGCACAGACCTGGGCGGGTTGACTGCCCTGCGCACCCAGCGTGCGCAGGCTCAGGGTGGTAAGGCCACGGATGTCCAGCTCCGGCTTGACCACGCCGGGCGCCTTCACCAGGCCGCTGTCGTAGAGCAGGCGGTTGTCGCCCCAGACCTGGAACTGCAGGCCGCCTGCGCTTCGGCAGGCATCATCGATGCCCAGATCCGCACGCAGCAGGCGCCAGCCGCCCTGCAGGCGCAGGTCGATGCGGCTGTTCGCGCCCACTCCCAGTCCGCGGCGGAACTGCAGGCCGTTCATGCGCATGCCGGCCTCGCCACGGAAGGCCTGGTCGGCGCGCATCTGGCTGGCCAGCGCGGCCGGCACCGGCAGCTCGGAGAGATAGCGCTGCCGGGCCGGTCGCTCCGGTTCCTGGTGCTCGAGGATGTGGAAGGTGGACAGCGCGATCGGGCCGACATCGCGTGGCTGCAACGCGTCGAACGCGCGGGCGCTGCCCTGTGCCGCAGTGACCATCGGGTCGGTGCTGCTGGCGCCGTCGCCTTCGGGGTTCTGCACGCTCAGCACCCGGAAACGCAGCAGGCGACCCGCGTGTGCGGGGAAGTCGATGCGCTGCATCCCTTCCTTCAACTGCAGCCGGCCCCGGGCGATCGGCTCGCCCCATTCGCCATTGCTGTCGCCCAGGTACACCTCGTAGTCGCGAACCTGGCCATGCTTCCAGTTCTTGTCGTTGCGTGGCGCCAGCTCGATGCCGTCGATCATCCGGCGCTCACCGAAGCCGACCACCCATTCGTGGGCGCCGGTGCGCACGGCCTGGTTGCGCACGCTGCGGAACCAGGTGGCCGGGTCATCGTCGAACGCGTTCTCCAGCGGATGGCCAGGCTCTTCCGCCGGGCGGTTGACCACCAGCAGGCTGTCGGCCGGCAGCTCGCGGCCGAGCACCGGCGCGGCCGGATAAGCATCGTCCGCAGCGGCAGCGGTCACGGCGAAGTCCAGCTGCACCTGCAGTGGCTGGCGGATATCCTGCGTGGCGGTACGCACATGGACGGTACCGCCACGCTCACGGGCATCGAAATACCAGCCTTCGTCGGCACCGTTGAAGGCAGCCGCGTCGGCCAGCGCGGGCAGCACACGGGCGCCGGCCTGCACTGCGCGCGGGGCCTGCCGGCTCAACACGCGCAGGCCGTAGCGACGCTGCGCCAGCTGGCCCTGGTAGGTGCCCTGCACGGCCGCGATCTGCACCTGGACCGGGCCACTGCCCTGTGCCGGCGCCTGCACGCGGATCTGCTGCGTGCTCGATTCGCCCTGCTGGTAGCGGCGGGTGTTGCCGTCGTCTTCGTACAGCGTGTACTGCGAATCGCCCTGCGGATAGAGATCGAAGGTGACCTCGTCCAGCGGCTTCTCGCCATCGAACAGCATCGACGGATACATCGGCAGGATGGCCCCGGCGCGCACGAACACCGGCAGCGTGGCCAGGTCGACCTGGCGGTCGAGCTGGCGGCCCTCGGCGCCGGCCTGCACGCGGCGGCCATCCCAGTAGTCGATCCATCCACCGGCCGGCAGATGGATGTCGCGCCGCCAGCCGCGGCTGGCCGCCTGGCTGCGGTAGACCGGTGCGATCAGCAGATCGCGGCCCAGCAGGAACTGATACTTGTAGGTTTCGTCCTGCGCGTGCGGATCGCGCGGGTAATCCCACATCAACCCACGCACCGGCGGCGCGCCGGTCTGCGCGGCGTCGTGCACCAGCCCGTACATGTACGGCGTCAGCCGCATCTTCAGTTTCAGATAATCGCGGTTGATGCTGCGGTAGGGTTCGTCGTACCACCACGGGTGCTTGCGCGCGTTCGACGACCAGCCACTCATGCCCATCAGTACCGGAGTGAAGGCCTTCCACTGCAGGTCGCGGGTGTAGGTCTCGGCGCTGCCGCCGAAAATCGCATCGACATCGCCACTGGCATAGGCCATGCCGGACAATCCCGAGCCGACCAGGGTCGGCACGTGCCAGCGGATGTAATCCCAACTGCTGCTCTGGTCACCGGTCCAGGCAACCGCGTAGCGCTGGATGCCGGCCCAGCCCATCACCGTCCACAGGAAGGGACGCGAATCGGAATTGTCGACGATGCCATTGAACGCCTGGCGGTTGGCGTCCATCGCGAACTGATAGCCCTTGCCGGTCCAGGCCACATCCAGCTTCTGTACACGGCTGCCGGCCTTGCCGACTTCCCAGGCGATCTTGTCGACACCGTTCTCCGTCCACAGGCCGGTGCGGAATCCGTATCCGGCCAGACCCTTCACCGTCTCGGGCAACTGCTTGTAGCCGCAGCCATAGCCGTCGTTGGGCAGGATCCAGCCACCGGGCATGTCGTGTGCCCGGTACTGCTTGGCCACGCTGTCGACCACGTCAGGCGTGGTGCCGGTCGGGCCATCGCTCCAGCCCTCGGGCACGGTGCCTGGCTTCTTCGCGTTGTCGCCGTCGTTATAGCAATCGGCATCGCCATAGGACAGCGCCCAGCGCGCGACCATGTTGGGGCGGCCGGTCAGCTGCGTGTAGCGCTCGATCAATGCCGGCAGATCGGCACCGACGAAGTAGTAGGCGTCGAAACGATCTTCGCGATGCAGCAGGGTGGACTGATCGGGCTGGCGCAGGTCGTAGCTGCCGTCGCTCCACGTATTGCGCAGCATGCCCCAGCCGCGGCTGCTCAGCAGCATCGGCGCCGGGCTCGGTCGATCACCCTCTTCCCAGCCGCCGGAGTAGGACACCTCAAGCTCGCGTCCCTTGAACTGGTAACGGCCGTTCTGCTGGCCGCCGCCGAAGAAACCTTCGTCGGGCTGCGACGAGAGTACCTGCACGCTCTGTGCAGCATCCAGGTCCAGCGGCTGCAGCTCCTGCCACAACGCAGTGGGCTGACCATTGTCCAGACGCTCCAACCGCAGGCGCAGCGGCTGGCGCTGTACGTGCAGCACCAGTGCGCCGGTGCGCAGACGGATCTCCTGCGCATCTTCTTCCAGCTGTGCCTGCACGTCGGCACTGGGCTGGGGCAGCACGATCGGCGCGGCCTTGTCGCCGGATCCGGTCAGTACCCCCTTGCGCCCCGCCTGCACACGGACAATGTCGGCAGCCGGCAGTTCGATGCGCACACGCGCGCCGGTGTCGGTCTGCAGGTCCCAGGCGGGCGTGCCCGCCTTGCTGGCGGTGACCGAGCGCAGGTTGCCGATGGGTTCGGCGTGGGCCGACATGGACGCCAGCAGCAGCACCGGCAACAGGGCCAGCATCAGCGGCGAGCGACGAATGCAGATTTCCACGCGGACTCCCAACCCGTTCACCGGGCGTTTCGAAAGCGGTTGGGCCGACTCTAGGGCAGGGATTCGAAAGATGTCAACAAATGGAAAGCAAAAAGTAAGATAAGTTCGACTGAAACGAAAGGTGATGCGGCGCAGTACTTTGTGTAATCGCTTGCACCCCCCTGTTAAGCTTGGTGCGATACGGCATTTTTCGATTCCTTTCGTTTTGGACGATTGCGGTCTACCACAAACGCCAAGCGCTCTTTATCTTTCTTTTTGCTTTCGGTATTTGACATTTCGAAAGAAAACACAGATCGTGCGATGGCCCAACTGGAACCTCCGAATGGACGTCACCCTGCTTTCCGATGTGTCCGCCTGGCAGCGCCGGGGCGGAGCCGATACCGCTACTGAAATCGCCCAGCAGCCAGCACTGTGGGACGCGCTTGCACAGGATCTGCTGCAGGCCCGCGAACGCCTGCAGGCGTTCCTGGGCGACCGCCTCGACAATCCCGATCAGCGCGTGTTGTTCACTGGCGCCGGTAGTTCCGGCTTCATCGCCGAGATGGTGGCCGATGCGATCAACGCGCAGTGGGCCGCTGACGTCCGTGTGGTGCATACCACCAGCCTGCTGACCCATCCGGCCCTGTATCTGCAACGCGACCGCCCCACCCTGCTGGTTTCGTTCGGCCGCAGTGGCTCCAGCCCGGAAAGCGTGGCAGCGGTGGACCGTGTGCGCAGCGACGTGGATGACGCACGCTTCCTCGACATCACCTGCAACGCTGATGGCGAACTGGCCCGGCGCGGTGCCGGCCGTGCCGATACCTGCACCCTGTTGATGCCGTCGGCCAGCTGCGACCGCGCCTTTGCGATGACCAGCAGCCTGACCTGCATGCTGCTGGCCGCGCTGACCGTGTTCGACCGCTCACCGTGGCAGACGCGGGTGGCGCGCCTGACGCAGCTCGCTGCGCTGGCCCGCGAAGGCCAGGCGCAGTGGGATGCACCGGTGGCCGCGCTGGCACAGCGCCCCTTCAACCGCGTCATCTATCTGGGCAGCGGTCCGCTGGAAGCGCTGGCGCGCGAGTGCGCGCTGAAGGTGCTGGAGCTGACCGCCGGCCGCGTGCTGGCGCTGGCCAACACGCCGCTCGGTTTCCGCCACGGCCCGAAATCCACGCTGGATGGCAGCACCCTGGTGATCGTGCTGCGCAGCGTGCAGCCGCTTGCACGCCGCTACGAGCAGGATCTGCTGGACGAGCTGCGCCGCGACGGCGTGGCCGGCCAGGTGCTGGCCATCGGCCCGCATTCGGACATCGGTGCCGACGATGACTACACCCTCGCCGTACCCGTCCTGGAGCCGGTTCTGGATGATCCCTGGCTGGCGCCGGTGTGGCTGGCCTTCGGCCAGCTGTTCGCACTGCAGCGCTCGGCCGCGCTGGGGCTGACCCCGGACAATCCGTTCCCCGACGGCACGGTGAACCGCGTGGTCAAGGGTGTCACCATCCACCATGGCTGAGTTGATCGCCCATGCCTGCTACGGCATCGATATCGGCGGCACCAAGATCGAGCTGGTGGCGTGCGATGCGGCGATGCAGGTCACCTGGCGCCGCCGGGTGGCCACTCCGCAGGGTGACTACGATGGCTTTCTGCGGTCGGTGGTGGCGCTGGTCGCCGACGCCGACGCCGCACTGGGCCGCAACGATGCGGCCATCGGCATCGCGCTGCCCGGTGTGCGTGACCGCCGCACGGGCCGCCAGCTGAGTGCCAACGTGCCGGCGCTGACCGGCCACAGTGTGGCGGCCGACCTGCAGGCACGCCTGCAGCGTCCGCTCCATTTCGGCAACGACCTGCAGTGCTTCGCCTTGTCCGAAGCGCATGGCGGCGCAGCCGACGGCTACCCCAGCATGTTCGGCGCGATCCTCGGCACTGGCGCCGGTGGCGGCTTCTGCCTGCAGGGCCGCCTGCTGTCCGGCTTCAACGGCCTGGCTGGGGAATGGGGGCACTGGAGCGTGCCGGGCCACCTGCTGCAGCGTCACGGCCTGCCGTTGATCGACTGCGCGTGCGGCCTGCAGGGCTGCGTGGAGCGCTATGTATCCGGCAGCGGCCTGGCGATGATCGAACGCCACCTGGGCGGCGCGGCCGTCGATGCCAGTGCGGTGATCGCACTGGCCGAAGGCGGCGATGCGCGTGCACGCAGCGCGCTGGACATCCACCGCGACCTGCTCGGCCACAGCCTCGCTGCACTGGTGCTGGCCGTGGACCCGCATGTGATCGTGCTCGGTGGCGGCCTCTCGCAGTACACCCCGCTGTACCAGCAGCTGCCGGCGGCAATCGCTGCCCATCTGTTCAACGGCGTGCAGGTGCCGCCGATCGTGCCCCCGCGCTTCGGCGATGCCGGTGGCGCCCGCGGTGCCGCGCTGCTTGCCTGCCAACCCTCGTTTTCCTGATTGTCCGGAGCATGACCATGTCCCCGTTGCAGACCCTGCTTGCCTCCCACCGCGCCGGCCACAATGTGGGCCTGTACAGCGTCTGCTGCAGCAACGAACAGGTGCTGCGCGCGGCCATGCATGTGGCACTGGCACACGACACGGTGCTGCTGGTCGAAGCCACCTCCAACCAGGTCGACCAGTTCGGCGGCTACACCGGCATGACCCCGCCGCAGTACCGCGACTATGTCGGCACGCTTGCGGATGAGGAAGGCTTTCCGCGCACGCGGCTGATCCTGGGCGGCGACCATCTCGGTCCGAACGCCTGGCAGAAGCGCCCCGCCGCCGAGGCGATGGCCCACGCGCGCGTGCTGATCGAAGCCTATGTCGCCGCCGGCTTCCACAAGATCCACCTGGACTGCAGCATGTCCTGCGCCGACGATCCGGTGCCGCTGCCTGATGCCACCGTGGCCGCGCGTTCGTCGGAGCTGGCGACGATCGCCGAGCGCACGGCTGCCCAGCTCGGTCTGCCGGCGCCGGTGTACGTGATCGGCACCGAAGTGCCCGTTCCCGGCGGCGAAGCCTCGCTGGCCGGCGGCCTGCAGGTGACCACGCCGGCAGCCGCCGCGCAGACCCTGGCCATCCACCAGCAGGCATTCGATACCCCCGAACTGCGCGATGCCTGGCAGCGCGTCATCGCGATGGTGGTGCAGCCGGGCGTGGATTTCGATCACAGCAGCGTGCACGAGTACGATCCGGTCGCCGCCAATGCGCTGGCCGACTTCCTAGAACAGCAGCCGCGCATCGTGTTCGAGGCGCACTCCACCGACTACCAGCGCGAAAGCGGACTGCATGCGCTGGTCCGCGATCATTTCGCGATTCTCAAGGTCGGCCCTGCCGCCACCTTCGCCTATCGTGAGGCACTGTTCGCATTGGCGGCGATCGAACAGGCGCTGCTGCCGGCTGCGCAGTGCTCGCGCCTGCCGCAGGTGCTGGAAGAGGTGATGGTGGCGCAGCCGAAGTACTGGCAACCCTACTACCAGGGTGACGAGGCGACGCTGCGCCTGTTGCGCAGCTATTCCTTCAGTGACCGCTGCCGCTACTACTGGGGCGAGCCGGCACTGCTGCGCGCGGTGCAGACCCTGTTCTCCAACCTGGAGCAGCACACGCCACCGCTGGTGCTGCTGAGCCAGTACCTGCCGGAGCAGTACCGCGCCGTGCGTGACGGCCGCCTGGCCAACACGCCGACGGCCCTGGTGCAGCACCGCATCGGCCAGTGCCTGGGCGAGTATGCCCGCGCATGCAGCGCCAACCAGGCAGGCAAACGCGGGCAGGACACACGATCCGCTGCCGGCATTGCTGCGAACGGCTAATCTCTACCCCTCACCGCAGACCCGAGACTCCGCCATGCGCAACACCCGCTCCCGCCGGCAACAGATCCTGCAGCTGCTGATCGAGCACGGCTCGGTGCAGGTGGCCGATCTGGTCGAGCGCTTCGGCGTGTCCGCGGTGACGATCCGCGCCGACCTGACCCACTTCGAGTCGCAGGGCCTGGCCAACCGCACCCACGGTGGCGCCAATCTGGTGCGCACGCCTCCGCAGGAGCAGGACATCCATGAAAAGGATGCGCTGAATCTGCCCCTGAAGGAGTCCATCGGCGCCTGCGCGGCGAACCTGGTGCAGGCCGGTGACAACATCATCATCGACTCCGGTTCGACCACCATGACGCTGGCCCGCCATCTGCGTGGCCGCCGCGATGTGACGGTGATGACCAATGGCCTGAACATCGCGTGGGAACTGGCCAATGCTGCCGGCATCAATGTGCTGCTGACGGGCGGGCTGCTGCGTCAGCAGTCGCTGTCGCTGCAGGGCAGCCAGGCCGAGGCCAGCCTCAATTCCTACAGCTTCGACACCCTGTTCCTGGGCGTGGACGGATTGGACCTGCAGTTCGGCCTGACCACACACGATGAGGCGGAAGCGCGCCTCAACCACCGCATGGTCGAGCGCGCGCGGCGCATCGTCGTGCTGACCGACGCCTCCAAGTTCGGCCGTGTCAGCCTGCATCGCATCGCCCGCCTGGATCAGATCCATACCGTCATCACCGACGCCGGCATCGACGACGCAACCCGCGAGGGCCTGCAGCGGCTGGGCATCGAAGTGATCATCGCCGAGCCGCCCGCATGACCGACACCCGTTCCCTGCATGGCCGCATCCTCACCCCGCTGGGGTGGCGACGTGGGCATGTCCACTTCGACTCGCATGTGCGCCAGCTGCAGGTGGACGACCACAGCGGCGGTGATGACCCGCAGCTGCAGGTGATCCTTCCCGGTTTCATCGATCTGCATGTGCACGGCGCTGCCGGTGTAGACCTGATGCAGGGCGGCGACGTCGCCCGCACCATCGCCCGCACCCACCTGCGCTTTGGTACCACCACCCTGCTGGCGACCACCATGACCGCCGGCCTGGACGAGATCGAGTACGCCCTGCAGGGCGTGGCCGCCACCATGGCAGCACCGGACGACGAGGCCGCATGCATCGCCGGCGTGCATCTGGAAGGGCCGTTCATCAGCCCTCAGCGCCTGGGCGCACAGCCCAACCGTACGATCGAGGCGACGCTGGCGCTGGTGCAGCAGTTGCATGCGCTGGCACCGATCCGGGTGATGACGCTGGCGCCGGAGATCGGCGAACACACGGCGCTGATTCCTGCGCTTTCGGCGATGGGCATCCGTGTGCAGCTCGGCCACAGCGCGGGTACTTACGAAGAAGGTGTAGCCGCTCTGCAGGCGGGTGCATCCGGCTTCACCCATCTGTTCAACGGCATGACCGGCGTCGATCACTATCGCCCGGGCATCGCGGCGGCGGCGCTCGCCCATGCACGTTACGCCGAGATCATTCCCGACCTGCAGCACATCCATCCCGGCGTGATCCGCCTGGCCGCGCGCGCGATTCCGCGCCTGTACGCGGTGACCGACGCTACGGCCGCCACCGGCATGCCGGATGGCGAGTACGCGCTGGGCGAACAGCGCGTGCACAAGTGTGGCGGTTGCGTGCGGCTGGCGACCGGTTCGCTGGCCGGCAGCGCGCTGACCATGGACCAGGCACTGCGCAACCTGGTGCGTGTCGGCCTGGATCTGGCCGACGCCTCGCAGCGCGTTTCCACGTTCCCGGCCGACTACCTGGGCCTGGGCGATCGCGGTCGCATCGCGCCCGACGCCCGCGCCGATCTGGTGGTGCTGGACGCTGGACTGCGCCTGCAGCAGGTGGTGGTGGGTGGCCGGGTGGTCGAGCTGCACTGAGCAACGTCCCTGCCGTAGAGCCACGCATGGCGCGGCGCCACAGAACGCAATCTGCGAAGAACCGCCGCCGGGCAGGGCCCGGCGCTACCACAGGAACTGCCGATGACTGCAAGCACCGCTCCGCGCTGGCCCGTACGCTATCTGCTCTTCATCGGCGGCCTCGGCGGCCTGCTGTACGGCATCGATATCGGCATCATTGCCGGTGCCCTGCCCTATCTGGAAGCGACCGCCAGCCAGGCCTGGCAGCTCAGCAGCCAGCAGCTGGGATTCGTCGTTGCAGCCGTTCTGCTGGGCAGTGTGCTGTCCTCACTGTTTGCCGGCATGGTGGCCGACCTGATCGGACGCCGCGGCGCGATGCTGCTGGCTGGCGTTCTGTTTACCGCCTCCATTCCCATCATGGCGCTCGCTTCGGGCTACACGCCGCTGCTGCTGGGCCGACTGCTGCAGGGCATCAGCGGCGGCCTGATCGGAGTGGTGGTACCCCTGTACCTGGCCGAGGTGCTCAGTCCGGAGCGGCGTGGCCGGGGTGCAGCGATGTTCCAGCTGCTGCTGACCATCGGACTCGTGCTGGCGGCGCTGATCGGCCTGTACCACGCCCAGGCCGTGGATGCCGCTGCCGAAACCGTGCGCTCGCTGCCGCTGGCACAGCAGGCGCAGGAACTGTTCGCCGTGAAGGACCATGCGTGGCGGACCATCTTCTGGAGCTGCCTGACGCCGGGCCTGGTGTTCTGTGCCGGCATTTTCTGGCTGTCGGAGTCGCCGCGCTGGCTGGTCCGCCGTGGTCGGGTGGACGACGCCCGTCGCAGCCTGCTGCGGGTGCTGCCCGCCGCCGAGGTCGAGCCCACGCTCGCGCGCATCCAGGCACCGGAATCCAGTGGCACGAACGGCAGGCGTGATCCGCTGCTCAGCCGCCGCTACGTGGTGCCGTTCGTGCTGGCCTGCGTGGTCCTGGCCTGCACCCAGGCCACCGGCATCAACTCGGTGCTCGCCTATGCGGTGAACATCCTCAACCAGGCGGGCCTGTCCGGTTCGGTGGCGAATGGCGCCGACGTGGCGATCAAGCTGCTCAATGCGGTGATGACCGTGGTCGCGCTGCTGCTGGTGGATCGCAAGGGCCGCAAGTTCCTGCTGATGCTCGGCAGCGGCGGTATCTGCGTGGCGCTGCTGGCCGCCGCCACCCTGTTTTTCCAGGCCGAACGCGGCCGCGCCGATGTGCAGCCGCAGCTGCAGGCCGCAGCCAGCGGCGATGGCCTGCATCTGGTACTGGACGAGGCACAGTGGCAACGCCTCACTGACGGCATCGACAGCGAAGGCCGTCCGATGCAGCTGACCGTGTCCTACGCCTATGGCGATTTTACCAACGTGCGCGCACTTCGCAGTGACAACCTGATCGATCGCGAGCTGCGCATCGACCGTGCCGGCACCGTGCAGCCGGACAGCGTCATCGGCGCCTTCTTCCGCACCCTGCACCTGAATCCGTTCGCAGACCCGGCCGGCGCCGCGCACGCACCGCTGCGCATCGAGCAGGCGCGGATCGGACCGGTGCCAACGCCCGCCCACGGCTGGGCGGTGGCCGCCTGCATCCTCGTGTTCGTTGCCTTCTTCGCGGTGGGCCCTGGCGTCTGCGTATGGCTGGCACTGTCCGAGCTGATGCCCAACCGGATCCGCTCCAATGGCATGAGCATCGCGCTGCTGATCAATCAGTTCGTGTCCACCACCATCGCCGCGATCTTCCTGCCGACCGTGGGCCACTATGGCTACGCCAGCATGTTCCTGTTCTGGGCGGCATGCACATTCGTGTTCTTCCTGGTGGCTGCGTTCTGGCTGCCGGAAACCAAGGGCAGGTCGCTGGAGGAAATCGAGGCCAGATTCGCGACCAGGCAGCGCTGAGCAGGGTTCAGGGCGCCGGCACCCGCTGGCCGGTGATGTGCCATGCCAGTTCCTGCGCCTCGGCCACGCTGGGCAGGCCACTCAACATCATCGATTCGCCGAACGGGCCACTCACCGTCGCCACCGTCAGCACGCGGCCATCCACGCTGATCGCCACCCGCTTTCCCACCAGTGCGGCCGTGCCATCGTGGATGCGCTGCTGTGCCTCCTTGCGATAGCGGATCTGCAGGCCGGGCTGCTGGCTCTGGTCCAGCACGTAACGGACATCGGCGATGTCGGCACTGCCGGCAATCGGTGGCTCGCGCAGCGCGAGTGTTTCACCCTGCCACTGCACCGGTGTGCCATTGCCGGCAGCATCGACTGCGCTCAGACGCACATCCACGCCCGGACGCGGCGGATGATCCCTGCCAGCCTGCGCATCCGCTGTGGCGCCGGGCATGCAACCGGCCAGGCCCAGCACCGCGACCAGCAGAAACGAACCCGCCGGCCTCACTTCAGCTTCCTCAGCTTGAATGCCACCAGCACCTGCAGCAGCCCATACAGCAGGCTGCCGATGCCGATCCACAGCGTGGTCACGGCCACGCCCGCGTAGGGATTGGCCGCAAACAGCAGGCCCAGCACCACCGCCAGCACACCACTGAGTATCAGCAACCACTCGCCCTGGATCTGCCTGCGCACGCGGATTGCGTACACGATGCGATAGATGCCGGCCACCAGCAGCCACGCTGCCAGGAACAGCACCAGCACGCTGGCGGTGGCGAGCGGATTGATCACCGCCAGAATGCCGAAACCGAGCGAGGCGATGGCATACAGTGCCAGCCAGCCGCGCGAGGCACCGCTGCCACCGCTGATCAGCGCGAACAGGCTGATGACACCTTCGATGATGGCCATCACGCCCAGCGTCCAGGCCAGGGCTGTCGCCGCCGACAGCGGCCAGCCGATCGCGATGATGCCGAAGCCGAGTGCGACCAGGCCGTACAGCAGCAGGATCCACCAGCTGCGACCGACCGCCGACAACAGGGGAGACAGGGGGGAATTCATGACCACTCCTTCGATCCGGAATCGGCTTCATCCTAGCCCGTGGCGATGAAGAGGGCGATCACGGAACCCGTGCGCAGACCCACACGCGCACCTCTGCGGCCCCCACGCAGCGCAGTGTCTCAGCGATTTCCATCACGGTGCTGCCGGTGGTCATCACATCATCGACCACGGTCAGCCGCGGCGGCACCGGCGCATGTGCATCGAAGGCGTCGAACAGGTTGTCCCTGCGCTGTTCGGCCGTGCGTTCGGATTGTGGTGCCGTGTGCCGACGACGGTACAGGCCCTGCCAGACCGGCATCGGCAGCAACCGGCATAGTTCGGCGGCCTGGTTGTAACCACGCTGGCGCAGGCGCCGATCATGCAATGGCGCCGGCACCAGCGGCGCGCACGACCAGGGCGGCGGCGCGCGCTGCATCAGCTGCGCGAGCAGGCGTCCGGCCGCCAGGTCCTGGTGGAACTTGTAGCGCACCAGCAGCTGGTCCACCGGCGGCAGGTACAGCAGGCTTGCGTGCGTGGCCAGCTGCGGTGGTGCCTCCTCGCGGCAGCTGCCGCAGACGATCAGGGCCGCATCCGGCAGCGGCAGCGCGCAGCGCAGGCAGGCGCGACCCGACCACGGCAGTCCGGCGTAGCAGGCCGGACAGAGATCCAGCTCGTCGTGACCCGGGTCATTGCAGACCAGGCAGCGTAGTGGAATCAGCAGGCGCAGCAGCCGTTGCAACGGGGCCCCGGCGACGATGCGGTGGACGATGCGCATGCCGCAGGCTCGCGCATGGCAGGCAGCGACGCCATCGGCGGACGGACCAGACATGGGTCGGTGAAATGCCCGTCATCGTGTGCCGACGGGTATGACCCACCATGCCCCCTACTGCATGGCCTGCCAGGGTGGCTGCCGGTCGCCTCTCCCTGGCAGCATCTGCCGGGCACGTACGCGGATCACCTACTTTCGACCGGGATCGACGGACGTGGCATCGGCCGATGGGCCAGGCACCATCAGCAGCTCGGCCAGGCCACGATAGATCGGCACCCGGCACACCAGACCGGATACCCCACGGGCAATCAGTACCGTGGCCAGAATCGGCAGCAGCAGGTCACCGCTGTCCGTCAGTTCCAGCGAGATCACGGCGGAGGTCAGTGGGGCCTGGGTGACGCCGGTCAGATACGCACACATGCCGAGCAGCACGAACGCGCGTGGATCCACGCCGGGCATCAGCACCGCCAGGTTGTGGCCCAACCCGGCACCGACCGCCAGCGCGGGCGAGAACAGGCCCCCGGGGATACCGGCCACATAGGAGGCCAGATTGGCCAGCAGCTTCATCAGCCCGAACTCATGACCCACCAGCGCGTGACCCTGCACCAGGCTGCGCGCCTGTTCGTAGCCGGTGCCGAACGCACCTTCACCAAACAGCATCGCCAGCGCCACCACCACCAGGCCGCAGCCGGCGGCCAACAGCACGGGATGGCGCTGGCGCAGTTGCCCCAGCCAGCGCGGACGGCCTGCCGCGCTCGCCAGTACGGCGCGCGCGAACAGTCCTCCCAGCAATCCTGCCACCACACCGCACAGCAGGATCGCCAGCCAGCCCTGGCCCAGCGGAAGCCGCGCCGAAACATGGCCGAAGTAGGTGTAGTTGCCCAGCAGACCCAGCGATACCACACCACCGACGATCACCGCCGTCAGCAGCGTGCCCGAGAACCGGTGCTCGAAGCGGCCGCTGAGTTCCTCGATGGCGAACACGATGCCTGCCAACGGGGTATTGAATGCTGCCGCGATGCCTGCGGCGCCGCCCGCCAGCAGGAAGTGCGACAGCTCACGCGGGTCCTTGAAACCAAACCAACGACCGAACAGGTACATCAGGCTTGCACCCACGTGCACGGTCGGACCTTCGCGGCCGACCGAAGCACCGCCCAACAACGACAGTGACGTCAGCAGCAGCTTGCCGGCCGATACCGCCGGTGAAAGATTCGTCGCGCGGAACGAGGCATCCGGCTTGTCCAGCGCAGCGATGACCTGGGGAATGCCGCTGCCGCGGGTAGGCTTCAGTACACCGCTGGTCAGCCATGCCAGCAGCGCGAAGATGCCTGGCGTGAGCAGCAGCGCCCACCACGGCGAATGGGTGGTGATGCGCTGGAACAGATGGAATGCCGCGTCGCTGGCCTTGGCGAACAGGATGGCCACCAGCGCCACGGCTACGGCACCGCCCCAGAGTGCGGCGCGGCGGCGCCAGGCCTCACTGAGGACCAGCGCGCTGATGCGGCCGCGAAGTCGATGGAGATCGGTCATGGGACAGAGTCTGCGCGCAAGCGCTTCCGCTGGGCAGTAGTCACTGTGGCCGCAAGCCTTGCAGGAAGCGGTGAAACGCGGCCATCCGCGTCGGCCTGATCAACCGGCGCACTGTAAACCACTAAATACACTACAGAGTTGACAGTCTTTCCACCCCCCTCCACACTGCCGCCCTCGCTCCACTCGTACCCGGGTCCCGCCATGGCCACTGCCATCCGCCACGACTGGCAACACGATGAACTGCAGGCGCTGTTCGAACTTCCCCTCCCCGACCTGTTGTTCCGGGCCGCTGCGGTCCATCGCGAGCACTTCGACCCCGCCCGGGTGCAGGTCTCCACGCTGCTGTCGGTGAAGACCGGCGGCTGCCCGGAGGACTGCGCGTACTGCCCGCAGGCCCAGCGCTACAGCACCGGCGTCAACGCACAGAAGCTGATGGACACCGAAGCGGTGCTGGCCAAGGCGCGCCAGGCCAAGGCTGCCGGTGCGTCGCGCTTCTGCATGGGCGCGGCCTGGCGGTCGCCGAAGGATCGCGACATCCCGAAAGTGGCGGCGATGATCGCCGGGGTGAAGGCACTGGGCCTGGAAACCTGCGCCACGCTGGGCATGCTCAGTGGCGACCAGGCACGGGCACTGAAGGACGCCGGCCTGGACTACTACAACCATAACCTCGACACCGCGCCGGACTATTACGACTCGATCATCCATACCCGCCAGTACCAGGACCGCCTGGACACGCTGGAGCACGTGCGGGATGCAGGCCTGAAGACCTGCTGCGGCGGCATCGTCGGCATGGGCGAGACGCGGGCGCAGCGCGTGGGACTGCTGCTGGCCCTGGCCACGCTGCCGGCCCATCCGGATTCGGTGCCGATCAACAGACTGGTGCAGGTGGCCGGTACGCCGCTGCACGGCAGTGCCGAACTGGACCCGTTCGAGTTCGTGCGCATGATCGCGGTGGCACGCATTGCCATGCCGCGTTCGATGGTGCGCCTGTCGGCCGGCCGCGAGGCGATGAGCGACGAACTGCAGGCGCTGTGCTTCCTGGCCGGCGCCAACTCCATCTTCTATGGCGACAGGCTGCTGACCACCGGCAACCCGGAAAGCGAGCGCGATCTGGCATTGTTCGCGCGGCTGGGCCTGCAGCCGATGGCGGTGCAGGTGGACGCCGAGGGCCACGACCACGGCGGTACCGTGCATGCCGATATCGGCAGCGATGCACCCGGCTGCGGCTGCGCTCACGCAGCCTGAGACGGGGCCCGAGCAGGCGTCGCGGCAACGCGCTACCCTAGCCGCCCCGTCGCCGCCTCCCGCCGCCATGGCCCGCCCCGACCTCACCGCCCGCATCCAGGACCAGCGCGCGCTGCGCGATGCCCAAGGTCGTCGCCGCCCACGGCGCACGGTCACCCGCCGCGATGGCGTCTGCCTGGAAGTGGAAGGCCGATGGCTGACCGGCTTCTGCAGCAACGACTATCTGGGCCTGGCCCAGCAGTTCAGCGTGGTCAATGCATTGCAGGACGCGGCCGCCCGCGAAGGCGCCGGGGCCGGCGCATCGCACCTGGTCTGCGGTCACCACGCGATGCACGATGCTCTGGAACGCGAAGTGGCCGAGTGGCTGGGCTACCCGCGCGCACTGCTGTTCGGCAGCGGTTTTTCCGCCAACCTGGCGGTGCAGCAGGCGCTGCTGAGCGAAGAGAACGACGTCTGCGTGCAGGACAAGCTCAATCACGCCAGTCTGCTCGATGCCACGCGGCTGGCGGGCGCACGCCTGCGCCGCTATCCGCACCTGGATGCGGAAGGGGCCATGCGCCAGCTCAGGCACGCAGCCGATGGCGCAGCGATGCTGGCCACCGATGGTGTCTTCAGCATGGACGGCGACGTCGCGCCGCTGCGCGCACTGTCACTGGTCGCGCGCTTGCAGCAGGCACTGTTCTATGTGGACGATGCACATGGCGTTGGCGTGGTCGGCGATGGCCGGGGCACGGTGGCGGCCGCCGGTCTGGGCGTGAACGACGTGCCGTTGCAACTGGTCACCCTGGGCAAGGCGCTGGGCAGCGCCGGCGCGGTGGTGCTGGGCCGCGAAGACCTGATCGAGCATCTGGCCGAAACCGCCCGCCCCTACATCTACACCACCGCGATGCCGCCGGCGCTGGCGGCGGCGGCACTGGAAGCAGTGCGCCTGGCACGCCGCGACAACTGGCGCCGCACCAAGCTGGTCGACCTGATCGCACTGTTCCGCGGCGAAGCGCGCCGCCACGGGCTGGACCTGATGGCATCGGAGACACCGATCCAGCCCCTGCTGTGCGGCGATGACCACACCGCACTGGCGCTGTCCAGGGCGCTGGAGCAGGCGGGATGGCTGGTCGGAGCGATTCGCCCGCCGACCGTTCCGGAAGGCAAGGCACGCCTGCGCGTCACCCTCTCTGCCCTGCACACGGCAGACCAGGTGCGGGGGCTGGTCGAGGCCATCGCCAGCGCGCGTGATCGCCTCTCGATCACGCCGCGCGAGGCCGCGCCACCGCCGTTGCCGGCCCTGGCTTGAGGTTCGGCTGGTTTCCGCATGCATATCGAAGTCGCCGGCCAGGGGCCGGACCTGGTACTGATCCACGGCTGGGCCCTGCAGGGCGGTGTGTTCGCGCCGCTGGTCCAGCGCCTGGCGCAGCAGTTCACCCTGCACCTGGTCGATCTTCCCGGACACGGCCACAGCCGCGGGGACACCACGCCGTTGCGCCTGCCCTTCGTGGTCAACGCGATCGCCGCCGCCACGCCACCGGCGGTGTGGTGCGGGTGGTCGCTGGGCGGGCTGTTCGCACTGCATGCCGCGGCGACCCTGCCGAAAGTGCGGGGACTGGCGATGATCGCTGCCACGCCCCGCTTCGTGCGCGGCGACGACTGGCCGCATGCGGTGGAGCCGGCCGTGTTCGAGCAGTTCGGCCGTGAGCTGGCCGGCGATTTCGGTGGCACGCTGGAACGATTCCTGGCCCTGGATGTAATGGGTTCGGCGCACGCCCGCGAGGAACTGCGCACCCTGCGCCAGCGCCTGGTGGAACGCGGTGCACCGACCGCACGCGCCCTGCGGGAGGGTCTGCAGCTGCTGGAAAGCACCGACCTGCGCGGCGCCCTGCCGGCACTGGGCAAGCCCAGCCTGTGGATCGCCGGTCAACGCGACAGGCTGGTGCCACCGGCCGCCATACAGGCTGCAGCGGCGCTCGCGCCCGGCGGACAGGCGCTGACCATCGCTCACGGCGGCCACGCCCCCTTCCTCGGCCACGCCGACGAAGTGGCCGCCGTCCTGCAACGCTTCGTTGCCGGCCTGACACCGGCGGATGACGGACAATGACGTTCCTTCGAACTGCGCAGGGCTGACGCATGGATCTGGGTATCAAGGGCCGCTGGGCCCTGGTCTGCGGTGCAAGCAAGGGGCTGGGCCTGGGATGCGCGCGCGCACTGGTGCGCGAAGGCGTGAACGTGGTGATCGTTGCGCGCGGCGAAGCAGCGCTGCAGGCCGCCGCCGAGCATCTGCGCGCACTGCCCGGCGCCGGCGAGGTGCACGCGGTCGCTGCCGACGTCAGCACAGAAGCCGGACGTGCCGCTGCGTTGGCCGCCTGCCCGCAGGTGGACATCCTGGTCAACAACGCGGGCGGGCCGCCGCCGGGCGATTTCCGCAGCTTCGAGCGTGACGACTGGATCGCTGCACTGGACGCCAACATGCTGGCCCCGATCGCGCTGATCCGCGCCACCGTGGACGCGATGATCGAGCGCGGCTTCGGCCGCATCGTCAACATCACCTCGTCGGCGGTGAAGGCGCCGATCGATACCCTGGCGTTGTCCAACGGCGCGCGCAGTGGCTTGACCGGCTTCGTCGCCGGTCTGTCGCGGCGCACGGTCGCCCACAACGTCACCCTCAACAATCTGCTGCCTGGCCAGTTCGACACCGATCGCCTGCGCGCCAACTTCGCCCACAGCGCGGGCAAGGATGGCGATGCCGGAGAGATCGCCGAGCGCCGCCGCCAGCAGATCCCCGCCGGCCGCTTCGGCACCGCCGACGAATTCGGCGCGTCCTGCGCTTTCCTGTGCAGCGCACAGGCCGGCTACATCACCGGGCAGAACCTGCTGATCGATGGCGGCGCCTACCCCGGTACGTTCTGAGAGATCCTGCAATGCCGTCCCACTTCGATCCCCGCCATGTGCGCCGTGCGTTCTCCCGCGCCGCCAGCAGCTACGACGCCGCCGCTGCCCTGCAGCGCGAAGTGCAGTCACGGCTGGTGGAATCGCTGGACTACCTGGAGGCACGCAGGCCCGAGGTGGTGCTGGACATCGGTGCCGGTACCGGCCATGCCAGCGCACTGATGAAAAAGCGCTGGCCGAAGGCACAGGTGATCGCGCTGGATATCGCCCTGCCGATGCTTGATCAGGCCAGGCGCCAGGCCGGGTGGTGGAAGCCCTTCCAGCGCCTGTGCGCCGATGCGGCGGCGTTGCCGCTGGCCGACAACAGTGTGGATGTGATCTTCAGCAATCTCTGCCTGCAATGGGTGGACGATCTGCCTGCAGTGTTCGCCGGCTTCCGCCGCGTGCTCAAGCCCGGCGGCCTGCTGTTGTGCTCGACTTTCGGGCCGGAAACCCTGATCGAGCTCAACGAAGCGTTCGCTGCTGCCGATGATCGCCCGCACGTCAGCCGTTTCGCGCAGATCGCACAGTTCGGCGACGCGCTGATGATGGCCGGCTTCCGCGACCCCGTGCTGGACCGCGACCTGTTCACCCTGACCTACGAGGATCTGCCCGCCTTGATGCGCGAACTGCGGGCGATGGGCGCGACCAATGCACGGGTGGACCGTCGGCATACGCTGACCGGCCGCGGGCGCTTCGCCGCTGCGGCGGCCGCCTACGAGCCGATGCGCCGTGCCGATGGCACGCTGCCCAGCAGTTGGGAAGTGATCTATGCCCATGCCTGGGCACCGGACCCGGGCGCGCCGATCCGCGAAGGCGGCCACGACGTGGCCTCGGTACCGGTGTCGGCCATTCCGATCCGTCGCAAGCAGACCTGATCGATCGATCACGGGTGATGCGCCGACCAAGGTCGGCACCCACCCAAGGCAGGCGGCAGCCGCTCAGGTATTGGCCGGCGAACTCAGCGGTGGCCGCACCAGATCGCGATGGAAGAAATAGATTTCCTGCAGCAGGAAACGCCAGCTGGTGTGGAAGCTGCGGAAGCGGGTGCTCGGCGTCGATGACGCCAGCGCATCGATGCCCAGCGCCCGGCTCAGGCGCAGCGCGCGTGCCATGTGCAGCGGATCGCTGACGATGATCACCCGGTGCAGGTTGCGCTGATCCATCAGCCGCTTGGCCTCGATCAGATTCTGCACGGTGTTGCGCGAGGCGGTTTCAATCAGGATCGCGTCGTCCGGAACGCCGTGCTTGAGCGCATAGCGCCGCGCCACCTGCGATTCGGAGAAGCGGGCGCCGCTGCCGCCATACCCCCCGGTGAAGATCAGCAGCGGTGCATACCGGGCCTCGTACAGGTCCAGGCCATGACGGATGCGCTCCTCGAAGACCGGCGACGGCTTGGCGTCATAGGCGGCCGCACCGAGCACGATGATCGCATCGGCCTGGGCGGCCTGATCGCGCTCTCCCACCCAGACGATCCATGCGGTCACGCCCAGCAGCCAGATCACCAGCAGCACGAACAGCCGCCACGCCCAACCGAACAGGCCGGTACGCTCGCGGTGCCGGCCGCGGCTCAAGGCATGCCCCAGCGCAGGGCGGGAAGATCGACGTTGCCACCGGACAGCACCAGGCCCACCCGCTGCCCGGCAAACCGTTCCGGCTGGGACAGCACCGCCGCCAGCACCGTCGCCGAAGACGGTTCAACCACCTGCTTGAGCACCTCCCACAGCAGGCGCATCGCAGCCAGGGTGGCGGCGTCGTCGACCACGATGACCTCCGCACCGGCAGCACGCAGCAGCGCGAAGTTGGGCGCACCGATCAGGGTGCGCAGGCCATCGCAGACGGTATCGGGGGTGAACGCGCCCTGCCGCTCGCCGGCGGCCAGTGAGCGGGCGGTATCGTCGGCACCAGCCGGTTCGGCCAGCACCAGCCGGGTCTGCGGGCCGGCCAGCTGCAGCGCCAGCGCAGTACCGCTGGCCAGGCCACCACCGCCCACTGGCACCACCAGCACGTCGAACGGCCCGTCGCTGTGCAGCAGTTCCAGCGCAGCGGTGCCCTGCCCTGCCATCACCGCCGGATCGGCATACGGGTGCACCAGGGTTGCACCGGTGTCGGCCTGCACCCTGGCGCAGGTGGCCTCACGCTCGGCAATGGTCGGCGCGCAACGCCAGAGCGTGGCTCCATGGCGCGCGATGTTGGCCAGCTTGGCGGCGACGGCGCCCTCCGGCACCACCACATGGCAGGGAATGCCCCGCGTCCGTGCCGCCAGCGCCAGGGCCGCGCCATGGTTTCCCGATGAATGGGTGACCACACCTCGTGCGGCGCGCTCGTCCGACAGCGACCAGACGGCGTTGCAGGCGCCCCGGAACTTGAACGCGCCGCCCCGCTGCAGGTGCTCGGCCTTGAAGGCCAGGCGTGCGCCGGCAAGCGTGTCGAGGGTGCGCGAGCGCAGCACCGGCGTCACACTTGCGTGCGGCGCGATCCTCGCGGCGGCAGCCAGGACATCTTCGGCACGGGGCAACAGTGAATCGCTCATGACGCAAGATTAACGTATGCCCTCGTGCTGGCGACCCCGGCACAGGTCATGCCAGCATGCAGGCCTTCGCCGCCATTCATCCTGGGTGGTGGAATTAAGGGCCGATTCAATGCCCACGCCCGAAGCTGACTGCACACCCGTTCTGGGGGGACCCACATGAAAACGCGCCTGATGCTTGCCGGTGGCCTGTTGCTGGCCCTGACCGGCTGCACCACCTACGACTATGTCGGCGGTGGCCGCAGCGGCAGCTACTACCACGGTGCGCCGTCGGTGGAGTACCGCTACCCCGCCGGCTATCCCTACAACTACGGCCCGTACTACGGAGGCTATGGCGGCTATTACGGCGGCTATGGCTACCCGTACTACTCGCGTCCGATCTATCGTCCACCGCACAATCACCGCCCGCCACCGCGCCCGCCGGGCAATGGCGAGAACCGTCCTCCGCGTCCGCCGCGCGAGAACAATGGTGGCTCACCGTGGCGGAACATGGACTCGATGCGACGCCCGCCGCAGCCGAGCGTGCAGCGCCCGCCACCGCCGGCCCGCCCGGCGCCGGCACCGAGTGCGCCCAGGATGAACGGTTCCCCCTGGCGCAACATGGATCGTGCGACGCAGCGCACACTTGAGCGCTGAACCGTCTTGCATTTCACACGGTCCAAGCGGCAATCTAAAGCGGTTGTGACGGCCCGCGTCACAAAGTGACAAGAAGCGGTATGGGCCGTCGCGGAAAGCTCTACGTCGATATCCGACAGGAACATCTGGATCCCCCCTGTTCCGGCCCTGTCGGATGTCGGCACCTCTGAAGGCAGACGGCCCCGCAATGCGGGGCCGTCTGTTTTTGCGGATGCCTTCGGCGAAGAAAAACAGGGCCGGACAGTCCCCCGACTGCCGGCCCTCTGCTCCCCCATCGTGCGCCTGTACCGGCCCCTGTTCCAATTCCGGTCACGGGCGCCTTCGGCGCCAGCCACGATGGGTGCTATTGGGTTATCTGCAAAAATCCTGCCAACTTTAGGGTCAATTTCGTCCGGCCCTGGCTTCTCCGGGCGTCGCCCTGCCGAATGGCGCTAAAATCGCCACCCCGGCACCGCCTCCGGCCGCGCCCGCCCCCATCGACTCCGCCCCCATGACCCACTCCTTCCATCGTTACGACGTCATCGTCATCGGCGGTGGCCACGCCGGCACCGAGGCCGCGCTGGCCGCGGCCCGCACCGGCGTGCGCACCCTCCTGCTGACCCACAACATCGAAACGGTGGGCGCGATGAGCTGCAATCCGGCCATCGGCGGTATCGGCAAGGGCCATCTGGTCAAGGAGATCGACGCCCTTGGCGGGGCGATGGCGCATGCCGCCGACCGCGCCGGCATCCAGTGGCGCACGCTCAATGCCTCCAAGGGTCCGGCGGTGCGCGCCACCCGCTGCCAGGCCGACCGCAACCTGTACCGCATGGCGATCCGCGCCCTCGTCGAGGGCCAGGCCAACCTGACCGTGTTCCAGGCGGCCGTCGATGATCTGGTCATCGAGGGCGACGCCGTGCGCGGCGTCATCACCCAGACCGGCCTGCGCTTCGATGCGGAGGCGGTGGTGCTGACCGCCGGCACCTTCCTGGCCGGCAAGATCCACGTCGGTCCGACCCAGTACGCCGCCGGCCGCATGGGCGATCCGCCGGCCACCACGCTGGCCGCACGCCTGCGCGAGCGCCCGTTCCAGGTCGACCGCCTGAAGACCGGCACCCCTCCGCGCATCGACGGCCGCTCGCTGGATTACAGCGTGATGGACGAGCAGCCCGGTGATACGCCGCGGCCGGTGATGTCCTTCCTCGGCTCGGTGGACGAACATCCGCAGCAGGTCAGCTGCTGGATCACCCATACCACCGAGCAGACCCACCAGATCATCCGTGACGCCCTGCACCGCTCGCCGCTGTACAGCGGCCAGATCGAAGGCATCGGCCCGCGTTACTGCCCCTCCATCGAGGACAAGGTGGTGCGCTTCGCCGAAAAGGCCAGCCACCAGATCTTCGTCGAGCCTGAGGGGCTGGGCATCGTCGAGATCTATCCCAACGGCATCTCCACCTCGCTGCCGTTCGACGTGCAGCTGGAGATGGTGCGCAGCATCCGGGGCTTCCAGAACGCGCACATCACCCGCCCCGGCTACGCCATCGAGTACGACTTCTTCGATCCGCGCGGGTTGAAGGCTTCGCTGGAAACCAAGCTGGTCAACGGCCTGTTCTTCGCTGGCCAGATCAACGGCACCACCGGTTATGAAGAGGCGGCCGCGCAGGGCCTGCTGGCCGGCCTCAATGCGGCCCGCCAGGTGCGCGGCCTGGATGGCTGGTGCCCGCGCCGCGACGAAGCGTATCTGGGCGTGCTGGTGGATGATCTGATCACCCACGGCACCAACGAGCCGTACCGCATGTTCACCAGCCGCGCCGAGTACCGGCTGCAGCTGCGCGAGGACAACGCCGACCAGCGCCTGACTCCGGTTGGCCGCGACATGGGACTGGTCGATGATCGGCGCTGGATGGCGTTCGAGGCCAAGCAAGCTGCCGTAGCCGCCGAACGTGCGCGGCTGGGGGCGCTGTGGGCGACCCCGGCCAATGCCCTGGGCCGCGAAGTGCAGGACACGCTGGGGGTGACTGTCAGCCGCGAAACCAATGTGCTCGACCTGATCAAGCGCCCCGAGCTGGATTACGCGCAGCTGATGCAGGTGCCCTCGCTCGGCCCGGCAGTGGCCGATGGCAAGGTGGCCGAGCAGGTCGAGATCGGCGTGAAATACGCCGGCTACCTGGACCGCCAGCGCGACGAGATCGCGCGCCAGCAGCGGCACGAAGCCACGCCGATCGCTGAAGGCTTCGACTACGCCAGCGTGCGTGGCCTGTCGGCCGAAGTGCTGCAGAAGCTGGAACGTGTGCGTCCGCAGACCATTGGCCAGGCGCAGCGCATCCCCGGCATGACGCCGGCCGCGATCTCGCTGCTGCTGGTGCACCTGGAGCGTGCACGGCGCGGACGCGTGGCGTAACGCAGCATCGACGGTGGCGCCGGGCCATGCCCGGCGAGCGCAGCGGCCCGCGTATCATCGTCGCGATCGCCCTGATTTCCGGAGACACCGATGACCCCGCTGCGCCCTTTCCGCGACAAGATGCCGGTGCTCGGCGCACGCGTATACGTCGACCCGGCGTGTACCCTCATTGGTGACGTGGAGCTTGCCGACGATGTTTCGATCTGGCCGGGTACCGTCATCCGTGGCGACGTCAATTTCGTCCGCATCGGCGCCCGCACCAACGTGCAGGACGGCACCATCATCCACGTCAGCCATCACAGCCCGTACAACAAGGCCGGCCATCCGACCCTGATCGGCGAAGGCGTGACAGTCGGCCACGGCTGCATCATCCATGCCTGCAGCATCGGCGATTACAGCCTGATCGGAATGGGCGCCTGCATCCTCGATGGCGCGCGCGTGGAGCGCCACGGCTTCGTCGGTGCTGGTGCAGTGGTGGGCCCGGGCAAGGTGGTCGGCGAAGGCGAACTCTGGCTGGGCAATCCCGCCCGGCCGGCGCGCATGCTGAGCGACAGGGAGGTCGAGTCGCTGCATTACTCGGCCGACCACTACGTCCGGCTGAAGGACGAATACCTGGGCTGAGGCCCTCGACTGCCGGCGCGCTCTGCTAAAGTCTGGGCCCGACCAGGAACTGTCGAGACCCCCATGCCTGTGGTTGCCAGCCGGAGAGGACTCCAGCGCCCACAACGAAGGCCGTCGCTCTGATGGCCGCACCGATGCTCGACACCTACCGCGAGGTGGTGACGCCGGAAGGCGTGCCGCTGCAGCTGCCGGCCGCCGGTCCGGTGCCACGTGCGCTGGCCTGGCTGGTCGATCTGGCCATTCGTTTCGCGATTCTTGCCGCGCTGTCGATCCCGCTGGCACTGTTGAAGGAATTCGGCACCGGCCTCTACCTGGCCCTGATGTTCCTGGTGTACTGGGCGTATCCGATCGTCTGCGAGGCGCTGTGGGGCCGCACCCCGGGCAAGCGCGCGCTGGGCCTGCGCGTGCTGGCCCGTGATGGCGCGCCGGTGGGCTGGATGGCGGCGATCACCCGCAACCTGCTGCGGACCGTCGACATGCTGCCGTTCGCCTACGCGCTGGGCCTGCTCAGCAGCCTGTTCGACGCGCACGGCCGCCGCCTGGGCGATCTGGTCGCCGGCACCGTGGTGGTGCACGCGCCGGCGCTGTACCTGCCGCCGCCGGCCACCATCGACAGCGTGCTGGCGCCGCCGCAGCCGCTGCGGCCGGAGGAACAGGCGGCGCTGCTGGCCTTCGCCGAGCGTGCCCCGCGGCTGGCACCGCTCCGCCAGCAAGAACTGGCCGCCATCGCCGAACCATTGACCGGCACCCATGGCCAGGTCGGCGTGCTGCGCCTGTATGCGATGGCCAACTGGTTGCTGGGACGGCGATGAAGCAGGAACAGTTCGTCGCCCGCCATCAGCAGGAATGGCTGGACCTGGAGCAGTGGCTGCTGCTGCGTGCCGGCGCCTCCCGCCGTCGCCGCCGCCAGCCCGCGGCCACCACGCTGGACGACACTGCGTTTCCACAGCGTTACCGGCGGCTGTGCCAGCAGCTGGCACTGGCCCGTGAGCGGGGCTACAGCCCGCAGTTGGTGCAGCGCCTGCAACAGCTGATGCAGCAGGGCCACAGCGTGCTGTACCGGACGCCTCCCACGCGCTGGCGGCGCGCGCTTGAATTCCTGGTGGCCGATTTCCCGCTGCTGGTGCGCAGCCAGGCACGCAGCATGTGGGCCGCCCTGGCGATGTTCGCGCTGCCGGCGGTGGGCTGCTTCGTGCTGGTGCAGCTGTACCCGGACCTGATCCACCAGGTGATGGACAACCGCCAGATCGCCGAAATGGAACGCATGTACGACCCGGCTGCCGAACGCCTGGGCCGCGACAGCGGTACCGACTGGATGATGTTCGGCCACTACATCATGAACAACATCAGCATCGCCCTGCGCACTTTCGCCAGCGGCCTGCTGGCCGGGCTGGGCACGCTGCTGGTGCTGTTGTTCAACGGCGTCATCATCGGCGCGGTGGCCGGCCACCTGCAGCACATCGGCCATGGTGATCCCTTCTGGCGCTTCGTGGTCGGCCACGGTGCATTCGAGCTCACCGCCATCGTCATCGCAGGCGGCGCCGGTCTGCAGCTGGGCATGAAGCTGCTGGCGCCCGGACGCCGCAGCCGCCTGGACGCACTGGTCGAAGGCGGCCGCATCGGTGCCCGGCTGTGCCTGGGCGTGGCCTTCATGTTGCTGGTCGCGGCGTTCGTGGAGGCGTTCTGGTCGTCCATTGCCGAAGTGCCGGCGTGGGGCAAGTTCAGTGTGGCCGGGGTGCTGTGGGCCGGCGTGCTGCTGTGGTTGTGGCGTGGCGGACGCGGAGGCGGCGATGCGCATTGATCGCCTGGACGTCGTGCTGCGCGCACGCAGCGGCTGGGAAGCGATGGAGCTGGGCAGCGCGCTGACCCGCCGGCATGCGCGTGCGGTGTGGGGCAGCTGGCTGCTGGCCAGCGCACCACTGTTCGTGATCGCCAACGCACTGGGCTGGTGGCTGGACGCATTCGGCCTGGCCTGGCTGCTGATGTGGTGGTGCAAGCCCGTGTTCGAACGCGCGCCGCTGTATGTGCTGTCACGCGGTGTGTTCGGCGAGCCGGTCACCGCCCTGGCCGCCCTGCGGGCACAGCGGCAGTGGGGCAACCGTGGTTTCTGGGGCTACCTGGGCTGGCGTCGCTTCAGCGTGCTGCGCAGCCTGTGCCTGCCGGTCAACCTGCTGGAGGGCAACACCGCCGAACAGCGTGGCCCGCGCCGGCGCGCGGTCGCAGCCGGCGCGGCGGGTCCGGCGCTGGTGCTGACCGTAGCCTGCATGGTGTTCGAGGGCGTACTGGTCGCAGGCGCGATCGGCGCGGTGTTCATGTTCATCCCGTTCGAGCTGCTCTCCGATTCCTGGCGCGCGGCCTGGGACATGATCGGCAAGGACACGCCCGCCTGGGCGAAGCTGGGATTCAATCTGGCCTGCTGGCTGGCCTCCGTGCTGATCGGGCCGTTCTACGTCGGCGCCGGGTTCGGCCTGTACTTGAATCGACGTACACAGATGGAAGCCTGGGACGTGGAGATCGCCCTGCGCCGGCTGCGCGAACGCCTGCTGCCGGTTGCCTCGTCGCTGGCGCTGCTGCTGTGCCTGGCACTGCCGCTCACCTCCATGCCGGTGCACGCGCAGGAGGGTGATGCATCGAGCAACCGCAAGAGCGACGCGCGCCGGGCACCGCAGATCAACCCCGGCGATACACCCGCCATGATCTTCGGCGACACCCCGGTGGATACCGCGGGCTTCCGCCAGGCCGTGAGCCGCGCCTACGAGGATCCATTGCAGCGCCCGACCCGCCAGGTCACGCAGTGGAAAGCGATCGAAGAGGCGGAAGAGAAAAAGGACGCACGCAAGGAACTGGAACGCGACGGCAGCAGCCAGAGCCAACGCACGTCGCGCAGCAGCAGCATCGCCTGGCTGGCGCGATTGGCCGAATGGGGCCTGTGGGGCCTGCTCGGTGCCCTCCTTCTGGTGCTGGTGCTGACTGCACGGTTGTGGCTGCCGTGGCTGCGCGGCTCGGGCCGCCGCCGGGCCGCAGCGGCGCCGCACGTGGTCGAGGAACAGGTCGAGCTGCCGGTGGTGCTGCCGCCGGACGTGGCGACCCAGGCTGGTCTGCTGTGGGACCAGGGCCGGCCGCGCCAGGCGCTGGCCCTGTTGTACCGGGCCAGCGTGCGCACGGTCAGCGAGCGTGCCGGCATCGCACTGCCTCCGGGCGCCACCGAATCGCAGTGCCTGCGTGCCTCGCGACGCATGCCCGACAGCGTCGACCGTGAACTGTTCGCGCGCATCGTGCGGATGTGGCAATACGCCGCCTACGGTGGTCACCTGCCCAGCCGCGGCGATTTCGATGCGCTGGCCACGACCCTGCGCCAGCAGTACGGGTGGCAGGCATGAACCCGCGCCTGTTCTGGTCACTGTTGCTGGGGACGCTGCTGCTGCTCGGCGTGCCACTGGCGATCCTGTTCATGCGTACCCATGAGCGGGTCACCGAAACGGTCACGCTGCCACCGCAGGGCGAGGCCCGTTACAACCCGCTGTACGTGCTCGGGCAGGCGCTGCGCGCCGATGGCATCGAGGTGCATGCGCGGCCGCGGCTGGACCTGCAGCAGATGGCGCTGGGGCCGCAGGACACGGTGGTGCTGCTGCAGGACAGCAGCGAGCTGCCGGCGCCGGCCGCCAGGGCGCTGTTGGCGTGGGTCGACGGCGGTGGCCATCTGCTGCTGCGCACGCCGCCGCCGGCCAAGGACGATGCCGGCAGTACGCAGGGGCCGCTGCTGGATGCACTCGGCGTGGACAGCCTTTACCAGCGCAACGACTGCCAGCCCTTCCATGTCCAGGACGATCCCGGCCACGTGGAATTCTGCCAGGGCCGCCGCTTCACGCTAGGCTTCGCCGCTGAGGCGCGGACCGAACGCCGGTGGGGCAGCGGGCACGACCTGGTGTTCGCGCGCCTGCGTCACGGCCAGGGCCGGGTGAGCGTGCTGGCGGACATGGATTTCATGCGCAGCGAAGTGGAGTCGCAGGCCGCGCGGATGGCCGCAGCCAAGGGCCAGACCAGCGACGGCCTGCACGACCGTTCCCACCGCGATCTGACCCGCTACCTGCTCGATCCCAATTACGGCAAGGGCGCCATGTGGCTGGTCTATGCCAGTCGTCCGCCGTCACTGTGGGTGCGCCTGTTCTACCAGGGCTGGCCGCTGTGGGTACCGCTGCTGATGGCACTGCTGGCCTGGCTGTGGGCGCGCTCGCAGCGGTTCGGCAGCCTGTTGCCATCGCCCGTGATCGAGCGCCGCTCGCTGCTGGAACATGTGCGCGCCAGCGGCGAACTGCTGCTGCGCTTCGGCCAGGGCGTGCGCCTGTACCAGGCCGTGCATGCCCTGTTCGTGCATCGCCTGCGCCTGCGCGCGCCACTCGCTGCTGCGCTGGAAGGCGCGCCACGCGAACAGGCCATCGCCGAACTGCTGCAGTGGCCGCGCAGCCGCGTTGCCAGTGCCCTGACTCCCCCTCCGCCGCACGATTCCTCCGCCCTGCGCGAGCGCATCCGCTTGCTGCTCCAGATGAGATCCCTGCTATGACCGAAGTCCCCGAACGTCCGGCGGCCGCCAATGCCCGCCTGATCGAACGCGTCGACGCCATCCGCCAGGCCGTCGGCCACGCCTTCATCGGCCAGGCCGACGTGCTTGACCAGATCCTGGTTGCCCTTCTGGCTGGCGGCCATGTCCTGATCGAAGGCGTGCCCGGACTGGGCAAGACACTGCTGGTGCGCGCACTGGCGCAGGCACTGGAACTGGACTATGGCCGCGTGCAGTTCACGCCGGACCTGATGCCCAGCGATGTCAGCGGCCACGCCGTCTACGATCCGAAGAGCGAGAGCTTCAAGATCCGTCGCGGGCCGGTGTTCACCAACCTGCTGCTGGCCGACGAGATCAACCGGGCACCGGCCAAGACCCAGTCCGCACTGCTGGAAGTGATGCAGGAGGGCCAGGTGACCATCGAAGGCAAGGCGTTCACCCTGGCGCCGCCGTTCATGGCCCTGGCCACGCAGAACCCGCTGGAACAGGAAGGCACCTACCCGCTGCCGGAAGCGCAGCTGGATCGCTTCCTGTTGAAGGTGCTGATCGACTATCCGCAGCTGGAGGACGAGAAACGCATGGTCACGGACATCACCCGTGGCCGCGCCGCCAGCGATTTCGATCTGAGCCGGGTGCCGCGCGTACTGGGCGCCGGAGAACTGCTGCAGCTGCAGCAGGCCACGGCCGCGATCACCGTCGATGACGAAGTGATCGACTACGCCGTGCGCATCGTCGCTGCCACCCGGCAATGGCCCGGCATCGCCGTGGGCGCTGGACCGCGTGGCAGCATCGCGCTGGTGCGTGCTGCGCGCGCGCAGGCCGTGCTGGCAGGTCGTGACTTCGTCACCCCCGATGACGTGCGCGACATCGCGCGTCCGGCGCTGCGCCACCGCATCGCGCTGGCACCGGAACTGCAGATCGAAGGCCAGGACGCCGACGATGTGCTGGGTGCGCTGCTGGCCAAGGTGGAAGCACCGCGCCGATGAGGCCTGCGCCGCTGCTGCTGGTCCTGCTGCTGGCCTGGGCTGCGCTGGGAGGCGTGGTGCTGGCCGGCGCGTTGCCGCGCTGGAGCTGGGCACTGGTCGCCACGGTGATCGGTACGCTGGCGTTGCTGGACCTGTGGCGGCAGGCCCGGCGACCGTCGCCACAGGTGCAGCGCGAGCTGCCCGAAGCGCTGGCCCTGGGCGTGCGCCGCGAGGTGGGCCTGCGCCTGCAGACCACAGAGCCGATGCGGGTGCAGGTATTCGATCTGGTGCCGGGTGGCTGGCCGCTGGAGTCGCTACCCCAGCGCGTGCAGCTGCGTCCCGGGCATGCCTGCGCGCTGCACTACACCCTGCAGCCGCAGCAGCGCGGACGCTTCCGCTTCGAGGGCGTGCAGCTGCGCATCCGCTCGCCATGGCGCCTGTGGTGGCAGCAGCGCACCCTGCCCCCTCTGCTGGACGTCCGCGTCTATCCGAACTTCGTGCCGCTGACCCGCTTCGCGCTGTTCAGCGCCGATCAGGCCTCACGCCTGGTGGGCGCCCACGTGAAGCGCCGGCGTGGTGAAGGCACTGACTTCCACCAGATGCGCGAGTACCGCGTCGGCGACAGCCTGCGCCAGCTCGACTGGAAGGCCACCGCCCGCGCACGCAAGCTGATCTCCCGCGAGTACCAGGACGAGAAGAACCAGCAGTTGCTGCTGATGCTCGACAGTGGCCGCCGCATGCTGGCCAGCGAAGGCGGACTCTCGCACTTCGACCATGCCTTGAACGCCTCGCTGGTGGTCGCCTATCTGGCGTTGCGGCAGGGCGATGCGGCTGGCCTGTTCGCCGTCGGCGGCGAGCGTCGGTGGGTGCAGCCACAGCGCGGCATGGGCACCGTCGAGCATCTGCTGCGGGCCAGCTACGACCTGCAGCCGCAGCCGGTAGCCACCGATTACCTGGCCGCCGCCACCGAAGTATCCCTGCGCCAGCGACGCCGTGCGCTGGTGATGCTGGTCAGCAACGTGCGCGACGAAGACATCGAGGACCTCCTGGCCGCGGTGCGCCTGCTGCAGCGCCGCCACCTGGTGTGCGTGGCCAGCCTACGCGAGCACGAGCTGGACGGCGCGCTCGAAGGCGAGGTGCATACGCTGGAGGACGCCGCGCAGGCCGGCGCCGCGGCGCTGTACCTGCAGCAGCGCGCGAAGGCGCACGAGGCACTGCGCAGCGAGAAGGTGATGGTTCTGGACGTGACCGCCGATGCCCTGCCGGCCGCGCTGGTGGAACGCTACCTGGCCGTGAAGCGCGAAGGCCTGCTCTGACCGGTAGCGCCGGGCCATGCCCGGCGGATCACCGCACACGCCGGGCATGGCCCGGCGCTACCGTCCACTACGTGTGCGGGTGCGCACCGTGCTCAGACGTAGATCCGCGTCGGCGCCTCGTCAACGATCGCGTGCGGTACGAAGCGCGCGCTGTCGCGGGTGATCGCGCTGTCGTCCTCGCGGATGCCGATGCCGCAGGCGTGGTCACCGACCACCCAGCTGCCGATCAGCGGATAACCGCCTTCGAAGCGGGTCAGCGGATGCGCGCGCTGGATGATCGCCGGTCCATCGTAGGGGCCGTCGCTGCGCTGGGTGCTGCCATCGGCCAAGTGCATTTCGATGTTGGCGCCTTCGCGCGAGAACAGCGGCTTGCGCACCCATCCGGTGGCCAGCGCGCTGCCGTCGTCGAAGTGCGCCTCCAGCAGGTTCGGGTGGCCGACATTGCGCTGCCACAGCAATGGCAGGATGCCCTTGTTGCTCAGCACCGCCTTCCATGCCGGTTCCAGCAGCTGCACGCCCGAGCCGGGCAGCGCGCGGCCAAACTCCTCGGCCATCAGGTCTTCCAGCGGATACAGCTTGAACAGCGTGCCGATCACCGAATCGTCCAGCGCGGTGAAGCGGCCATCCGCGGACAGGCCGATGTCTTCGATGGCGATGCCCTGCCCGTGCAGGCCTGCCTGCGAAGCACAGTCGCGCAGGTATTCCACCGTGCCGCGGTCCTCTTCCGAACTGCCCACGGCGCTGAAGTACAGCGGTGGCGGCAGGCGGCCGGCGAGCTCGCCGAAACGTTCGACCAGTGCCTCATGGATGGCGTTGAACTGGTCGGCATGCTGCGGCAGGCGGCCGGCGTTGCGCTGGTCCTCCAGCCACTGCCACTGGAAGAAACTGGCCTCGAACAGCGAGGTCGGCGTGTCGTAGTTCAGCTCGTAAAGCTTGGCCGGACCGGTACCGTCATAGGCCAGATCGAGCCGGCCGTACAGATGCGGCTGGCGCTGGCGCCAGCTGTCGGCGATCCAGTCGCGGTAATGCGCGGGAATCGCCAGCTGATCCATCAGCCGCTCGCTGGCCACCACGTCGCCGACAAGGTCGAGCGCCATCTGGTGCAGCTCGGCGCTGGGATCTTCGATGTCCTGTTCGATCTGGCGCAGGGTGAAGGCGTAATACGCGCTTTCATCCCAGTACGGCTGGCCGTCGATGGTGTGGAAGCGGAAACCGGCTTCCTCCGCGCGCGCCCGCCAGTGGGCGCGCGCGGCGATACGGATACGCTGCATGGGTCGATCAGCCGCCGTAGCTGCCGCTGGTGCTGCGACGCGCGCTGGTGTTGCCGAAGCCACCCCGGCTGGCGGTGACGGCACGGTTCGGCTCGGTGGTGACCGGTGCCAGGCCAGCCTTGCCGGCGCCGATGCCGCTGGCGGTGTTCAGGCCCCCCGTACCGCCCGGGGCCGAACGCGCCCAACCCGCATTCTTGTCCTGGTAGGCCGGTGCCGACGCCGGCGCCTGCGGGGCCAGGCCACCGCGGTTGCTCAGCATCTGGGACATGAAGAAGCCCATCATCATCGGGCCGATGAACGAGGTACCTGCCGACGTGTGCTGCTGCACGCACTGCTCGGGCTTGTAGTCCTGCTCGCAGGCTTCCTTGGTGGCGTACTTCGGCGCAGCGTCGGCGGCCTGCTTCTGCGCCTCGGCGAACGCGTTGCGGCACGACGACGGATCACCGGTGGCCTCGGTGCAGGCCTCGACCGAAGTGAACAGGCCTTCCTGCACCTTCACCTCCGGCTCCTTCTGGCAGGCGGTGAACAGCAGCGGTGCGGCGCTCATCAGCAGCAGCGCGGTGGTGCGGGAACGTTTCATGGCCTCATGCCTCAAGCAGCGGATCAATACCCCAATGATGCCCGATCCGGGCCAACAACCGGAATCGGCAAAGTCCGAAAGATGAACGGCGTTTCATTTTCGTCAGGCCCGATCCGCCATCGCCGCATCGCCCGGCGGCGCCGCGCAGACGAGCGGTGGTTGCAGCAGCAACCGAAAAAATTGGCGATGATCGTCCGACACCCCATGTCGTACGGCCCGCCCGTTCCGCCAGCCATGCCCGAATACCGCTCCCGCACCTCCACCGCCGGCCGCAACATGGCCGGCGCCCGCGCCCTGTGGCGTGCCACCGGCATGAAGGACGGCGATTTCCACAAGCCGATCATCGCCATCGCCAACTCGTTCACCCAGTTCGTACCGGGCCACGTGCACCTGAAGGACCTCGGCCAGCTGGTCGCGCGCGAGATCGAGAAGGTCGGCGGCGTCGCCAAGGAGTTCAACACGATCGCCGTGGACGACGGTATCGCGATGGGCCACGACGGCATGCTGTATTCACTGCCCAGCCGCGAGATCATCGCCGACTCGGTCGAGTACATGGTCAACGCGCACTGCGCCGATGCGCTGGTGTGCATTTCCAACTGCGACAAGATCACCCCTGGCATGCTGATGGCCGCACTGCGCCTGAACATCCCGGTGGTGTTCGTGTCCGGCGGGCCGATGGAAGCGGGCAAGACCCGGCTGTCCGAGCACAAGCTGGATCTGGTCGATGCGATGGTCATCGCCGCCGACGAGAGCGCCAGCGATGAAAAGGTAGCCGAGTTCGAGCGTAGCGCCTGCCCCACCTGCGGCTCCTGTTCGGGCATGTTCACCGCCAACTCGATGAACTGCCTGACCGAAGCGCTGGGCCTGTCGCTGCCCGGCAACGGCTCGACCCTGGCCACCCATGCCGACCGCGAACAGCTGTTCCTGCGCGCGGGCCGCCTGATCGTCGAACTGTGCCACCGCTGGTACGGCGGCGAGGAAGAAAGCGCGCTGCCGCGGGGCATCGCCACGCAGGCCGCGTTCGCCAATGCGATGACCCTGGACATCGCCATGGGCGGATCGACCAATACCATCCTGCACCTGCTGGCCGCCGCGCAGGAAGCCGAAGTGGACTTCGACCTGACCCACATCGATGCGCTGTCACGGCGCGTGCCGCAGCTGTGCAAGGTGGCGCCGAACACGCCCAAGTACCACATGGAAGACGTGCACCGCGCGGGTGGCGTGTACGGCATCCTGGGCGAACTGGCGCGCGGCGGCCTGTTGGATACCACCGTGCCGACCGTGCACAGCCGCACCCTGGCCGATGCTCTCGAGCGCTGGGATGTGGCGGTCAGCAGCGAATCAAGCGTGCACGACTTCTTCCGTGCCGGCCCGGCCGGCATCCCCACCCAGGTGGCTTTCAGCCAGGCCACGCGCTGGCCCACGCTGGACGTGGACCGCGCCGAAGGCTGCATCCGCAGCGTCGCGCATGCCTACTCGGCAGAAGGCGGACTGGCCGTGCTGCGCGGCAATCTGGCCGAAGACGGTTGCGTGGTGAAGACCGCAGGCGTGGATGAATCCATCCACGTGTTCGAAGGCAGCGCGCGCGTGTTCGAGAGCCAGGACGCGGCCGTGGCCGGCATCCTCGCCGACGAAGTGAAGGCGGGCGACGTGGTGGTCATCCGCTACGAAGGCCCGAAAGGCGGCCCCGGCATGCAGGAAATGCTCTACCCCACCAGCTACCTGAAATCGAAGGGACTGGGCAAGCAGTGTGCACTGCTGACCGACGGGCGCTTCTCGGGCGGTACGTCCGGGTTGTCGATCGGGCATGCCTCGCCGGAAGCGGCGGCGGGCGGTGCGATCGGGCTGGTACGCGACGGCGACCGTATCCGCATTGATATTCCGGCGCGGCGGATTGATCTGCTGGTGGATGCGGCGATGTTGGATGCGCGCCGTGCCGAGCAGGATGCGTTGGGATGGAAGCCGCGTGAGGCGCGCCCGCGCAAGGTCACCAGCGCGTTGAAGGCCTACGCCCTGCTGGCCACCAGCGCCGACAAGGGCGCCGTACGCAACACCGCGCTGCTGGGCGATTGAATTGCCGTGGGGTCGGATCCCTTTCGCAGAAAGGGCTCCGATCCCGGCACAGCATTCCAGTCACTGTGGATCGCAATGATGGTCCAGCCGTGCATGTGACTCGCCGCGCGTGCAATCGCGCAGTATCAGTCCAATCTTCGAGGCTGCCGGCCAGCGGCCGGTACTACCCGTACGATCTGCTACGGTGTCCGGGTACTCACCGACACGGAGGTTGTGATGACGTTGCTTTCGCTTGCCCTGGCCGCTGCGTTGGGCGCCCCACCCGAACCGTCGAAGGCGCCGGACTGCAGCTACGACCGCGATGCGATGCTGACGATGGAACCGGATGCGTTCGACCAGGATCTGGAAGGTGGGTGGCGCCCGTTGGCTGACCGCGGCTGCCACCGCGAGGCCGCTGAGCTGCTCGCCGCCTACGCTGCACTGCCCAAGGCTGCAGGCAACACCACGATTCTCTGGCATGAGGGCCAGATGCGCGCCGAGGCGGGCCAGTACAAGCAGGCAGTTGCGCTGATGCAGCGAACCTACAAGCCCAAGGACACCGACCCCGGTTACTGGAACGCCTACGTGGACGGCACGATCGCCTTCCTGCAGCGCGATCGCGCTGCGCTGGAGAAGGCCCGTGCGACGCTGGTTGAAATTCCCACGCCGGAGGTGCTCGCGGAGGCCGTCAAGAACGGGCGATACCACTTCACCACGCCGGCAGAGCAGGAGGTGGATGTGCCGTGGCCGCCGAACCTGGAGGTCCTCGACGGGTTGTTGCGCTGTTTTGAACGCGACTACCACAGTGCGATGGGCGACCAGGCCTGCAGGAAACCGGAAGGGGGCTGAGGGGGACGTGCTTGCGGGGGTGAGAGCCCTTCCTGCGGAAGGGATCCGCCCCCGTCTCAGCCGATCACGCGCTTGAACGGCGGCAGTGCGTCGATGATGCGCTTGCCGTAACGGCGGGTCAGCAGCCGCGAATCGAGGATGACCACGCGCCCGGTATCGGTGGAGGTGCGGATCAGGCGGCCGGCGAACTGGGTCAGCGTGCGCAGCGCGTGTGGAATGGCGATCAGGTTGAACGCGTTGAGTCCACGCGCCTCGAACCACTCGCTCAGGGTAGCGGTCTGCGGATCGGTCGGCACCGCGAACGGTACCTGGGTGATCACCACCGTGGTGCAGGCTTCACCGGGCAGGTCGAGGCCCTCGCCGAACGAGTTCAGCCCGAACAGCACCGAGCCCTCGCCCGCCGCCACGCGCCGCAGGTGTTCGTCGATCAGCCGGGTCTTGGACATCTCGCCCTGTACCAGCACCTGCTTGCGGCGCGCGGCAGGCATCAGTCCGGCGACTTTCTCCATCTTCCAGCGCGAGGTGAACAGCACCATCGAGCCCTTGGCCCAGTCCAGCTCCGTGTCGAGGTAGCGCGCCACCTCGCGGGGATGGCCTTCGCGGTCGTCGGGCGTGACCGGGAACTTCGGCACGATCAGCTCGGCCTGGTTCGGCAGGTCGAACGGCGAGGACAGCGAAACCATCTCGGCTTCCTCGGGAATGCCATTGTCGATCGCAAGCGACTGGAAATCGCCACCGCCGGTCAGCGTCGCCGAGGTCATCACCACCGAATCCACCTCGTCCCACAGCAGCTTGCGCAGCACATGCGCTGCCGAGACCGGTGAGCCATGCAGGACCAGATCGCCGTCGCGGGTGGCGGTGACCCAGCGCGCCATCGGCGGCGCACCGTCCTTGTCCTCGCGGCGCCAGGCCTGCCAGAGGTTGTACTGCTGCTCGATCATCTCCAGCGCCATGCCGAGGTTGCGCTGCAGGCGCTCACGCGCCGGGTCGTCCGGCTTGCCCTTGGCCACCTGCGCGGTGGCGGCATGCGCCCAGTTGTAGAGGCTGCGGGTATCGTCGGCCAGTGCTTCGATCGGTTCGCGCCACGCTTCCGGCAGGCGACCGTTGGCCGCGCGCCACATCGGTTCCTCGTCGGCCGGCGCTGGCATCCACACCGCTTCGACATGGTCGCGGAATGCACGCAGCTGCTTGGACACGTTGCTGGCGACGTCGATGGCTTCGTTCGGCAGCAGGTTGCCGAGGCGGTCCTTGTCGACCGCGCGATACGCGCCGGCAATCAGGATCTGCAGGCGGCCGGTGCGTTTGGCCATCTCGTCCAGCGCCAGGCTGGCCGCGCCCTGGTCGATGGCGACGTTACCGATGTGATGGCCCTCGTCCAGCACCAGCAGCATGTCCGAGGGGGCGGCGATCAACGGCTGGCCATTGTCACTGTCGCCGATCGACAGCGCCGACAGCAGCAGCGCGTGATTGGTCACCACGATCTGCGCATCACGCACGGTGTTGCGCGAGCGCAGCACCGCGCACTGCGCCGAATACGCACAGCGACGCCCGGCGCAGCCCGAGGCCGGCGTGGTGATGCGGCTGCGCAGGCCGGGGCTGATGGTCTCCGGTGCGTTGTCAATGTCGCCATCCCAACTGCCACCGGTGAAGGCGTCGGTCAGGCGCTTGGCGATATCCATCTCGATCGGCGCCAGCGGCCGGTCGAACAGGGGCGCGTCATCCTCGAACATGCCGCCCTGCGAGCCCTCGCCCTGGGCCTCGGCGGCATTGCGCGTGCACAGGTAGCGGGTGCGGCCCTTGGCCAGGGCCACGGTCGCTTCCAGTCCGGTGGCCTTGAGGAAGTTCGGGATGTCGCGCTCGACCAGCTGCGACTGCAGCGCCACGGTACCGGTACTGATCACCAGCTTCTTCTTGCTGGCCAGCGCGATCGGCACGCCGGCAGTCAGGTAGCCCAGGCTCTTGCCGACGCCGGTGGGCGCCTCGACCACGCCCACGCCACCGCTTTTCGACAACGCGCGCGACACCACGCCGATCATCTGGCTCTGCGAGCGGCGCGTGGAGAAGCCGGGAGTGTTGGCCTGCAGCGTCGTATAAGCCTTGCGGATCGCGTCCTTCAAGGGCTCATCGAGCGTGCGCGGAGCGGCGACGGTTTCGGTCACGCCGGGAACTACCGTGGCTGGATCAGGCCGGTCATTGTCGCATGGCCGGCGGCCGGGACCGAGGCGCGTGCGCTGAACAGGGTCAGCGGCGTCGGGCCTTGGCGGTCATGGGCTGGATGGCCGTACAGCGCCGGGGCAGATGCGGCGCTTCCGCCGGGCATGGCCCGGCGCTACCCGCCCATCGACGGTCGCGCCCGGGCCATGCCCGGCACGACCTTACCGGCCTACCACAGGCGGCCGCTGGCGCAGCAAGCGCACCAGCGCCCAGACCAGCAGCACCATGCCGATCGCTTCCACCATCGCCAGAGCGAAATGCAGCACGCCCAGGATGGCGCTCATGCTCGAAACCGCGCTGAAGTCGCCGCTGCTGACCATCCACATCGGCAGGATGCCCGCTGCCATGCTGCCGAGGCTGGCCAGCAGCAACAGCAGCAGCCCGGCCAGCGCGCCGCTGCGGGTGGCATCGCGCGGCGCGCCCACCACCCACACCAGGCCCACGCACAGCGCGATCAGCACCGGCAGGCGCACGCCCACCATGCTCAGCACCGTCACCAGCAGGGTCATGTTGTCCATCGTTCAGTCCTCGCCGGCCAGCGCCAGGGCGCCCTGCCGCAGCTGCTGGTAGACCTCGTCGGTCTGCGGGCGCACACCATGCCACTGCAGGAAGCTCTCGGCGGCCTGCTCGACCAGCATGCCCAGGCCATCGACGGTATTGCGGCACTGCGCCGCACGCGCCCAGGCCAGGAACGCGATGGCCGCCTCGCCGTAGTTGAGGTCGACTGCGGTGGTCATCGAATTGACCAGCGACAGCGGCAGCTTGAACTCCACGTCGCGGTCACGGCCGGCCGAGGTGGCGTTGACGATCAGCTCGAAGTCACCCAGCTCGCGCAGGTCTTCCCAGTAGCGGCTGATGGCGCGGCCCGGCTCACCCATCGCATCGATCAGTTCATCGGCGCGTTCCGGCGTACGGTTGACCACCACCAGCTCGGTGATGCCGGCATCGAGCAGCGCCGGGGCGACGCTGCGGGCCGAGCCGCCGGCACCGATCATCAGCACCCGGCGGCCGCGCAGGTCCAGGCCATGGCGGTCGGTCAGGTCGCGCACCAGGCCGATGCCGTCGGTGGTGTCACCATGCCAGCGCTCGCCCTTGCGCAGCAGCGTGTTGACCGAACCGGCGCGGCGCGCACGGGCCGTCAGCGTGGTGCAGACCGCAAACGCGGCTTCCTTGTGCGGCAGGGTGACGTTGGCACCGACACCACCTTCGGCGGCGAATGCTTCCAGGCCGGCGAGGAAGGCGTCGGGGGCAAGGTCGATCGTGCGGTAATCGATGGCGATGCCTTCCTGGCGACCGAACGTCGCGTGGATCTGCGGCGACTTCGAGTGGGCAACGGGGTGTCCGAAGACGGCGTAACGGTCGGTCATGGATTCCTCAAGCTGGCTAGACTGATGCTCTTTCGTGCACGGACCCGGATGATGCGCATCACCCCGACCCTGCTGGTGCTTGCCGCCAGTCTACTCTCTGCCCCCGTGGCGATGGCGTTGAACGAGTACGGCATCGAAGGCATGGGCGTGGTCTCGACCCGTGCCGACGAGGCTCGCGGCACGATCAGTGCCGACGGCCAGCGCATCGTTTTCGCCCGCCGCGGCGAGGGCGGCTGGGGCCTGTGGCAGGCCCGCCTGATCGATGGCCGCTGGCAGCAGGCACAGGCGCTGGCGGTCGATGTCAGCGGTGAGGCCCGGGATCCCTACTTCAGCCGCGATGGCCGCTGGCTGCTGTTCGCGGCGGGCACCGAAGGCCAGCTGGCGCTGTACCGTGCCGCCGTGACCGGCGATGGCCAGCTTGGCAACGCACAGGCCCTGCGCGGCGAGCGTGGGCGGTACGAAGAGCGCGGTCCAGCGCTGAGCATGGATGGCCGGCGGCTGCTGTTCGCGCGCCAGCAGGGCCGTGGCGCCGGTTGGGATCTGTTCGTGGCCACCCTCGATGCCGAGGGCGCGCGGGGCCCGGCCACCGCGTTGGCGGCATTGAACAGCGCCGATGACGAGACCGACGCTGACTGGCTGGGCAATGACGGCGCCGTGGTGTTCAGTCGTGGCAGCGGCACGAGCGCGCAGGTGTGGAGCAGCGGGTGCGCCTGGAGTGGCGTGGCGCTGCAGCCGCTGGGGCTGTCCTTCAACCAGGCAGGCGGCTGGACCGGCGCGCCGGTGATCGACAACGCCAAGCCGGGAGAAATGCTGGTCGCCAGCAGTGCGGCGAAAGCGCCGCGTGCCGGGGGCGTGGATCTCTACCGGTTGGCGGTACCGAAAGTGGCTGCCGTGGCCGGCTGCATGCGGTAGATGCCGGCCCTGGGCACCGCAATCAGCGCGACAGCACCTTGGCGCGCTGCTGTTCGTAGTCCGCCTCGCTCAGCTGGCCCCTGTCCTTGCGCTGGTTGAGCGCGGCCAGCTCGGCCTGCACGCTGTCCGGCAGGGACTGTTCACGGGCGATCCGACGGGCGGCGGAGAGCTGCTCGGGAGGGCGTTTGCTCGCCCGCCAGGCTGCGATGAACACGCCGACGATGACGGCACCGAACACCAGCGTGCCGACGCCCCAGATCAGCCATTGCATCCATCCCAGTTCGGGTCCCATCAGCCGTTCCTCCCTCCATCGATGGCGCTATTGTCAGCGCTCGCGCAGCCAGCGCGCCACCTGTGGCGCGAAATAGGTCAGCACGCCATCGGCGCCGGCGCGCTTGAAACCAAGCAGCGACTCCATCACGCAGGCGCGCTCGTCCAGCCAGCCATTGGCGAACGCCGCTTTCATCATCGCGTACTCGCCACTGACCTGGTAGGCGAAGGTGGGCACGCCGAACTGTTCCTTCACGCGACGCACCAGATCCAGATACGGCATGCCCGGCTTGACCATCACCATGTCGGCGCCCTCTTCCAGATCCAGCGCGATCTCGCGCATCGCCTCGTCGCCGTTGGCCGGGTCCATCTGGTAGGTCTTCTTGTCCGCCTTGCCAAGGCTGGCCGCGCTGCCCACCGCGTCGCGGAACGGGCCGTAGAAGGCCGAGGCGTACTTGGCCGAGTAGGCCATGATGCGCACATTGAGGTGATGGTCGGCATCGAGCGCACGGCGGATCGCGCCGATGCGGCCATCCATCATGTCCGACGGCGAGACGATGTCCGCGCCGGCTTCGGCATGCGACAACGACTGCTTGACCAGCGCTTCGACCGTGATGTCGTTGAGCACGTAGCCCTTGTCATCGATGATGCCGTCCTGGCCGTGGGTGGTATAGGGGTCCAGCGCCACATCGGTCATCACGCCCAGCTCCGGGAAGCGCGACTTCAGGGCGCGGATCGCACGCTGCGCCAGTCCGTCCTCCGCCCATGCCGCCGAGGCATCCAGCGACTTCTGCGAGGCGTCGATCACCGGGAACAGATCGATCACCGGGATGCCCAGCTCCAGCGCCTCTTCGGCCACTTTCAGCAGTTCCTCGATGGACAACCGCTCCACACCGGGCATCGACGGCACAGCGGTGCGGCCGGCCAGTTCGTGCACGAACACCGGATAGATCAGATCGTCGGTGGTCAGCGTGTTCTCGCGCATGAGGCGGCGTGAGAACTCGTCATGGCGCATGCGCCGCGGGCGGTAGTGGGGATGAGGCATGGCAGGCTCCGAGGAGTGGCTAGTGCAACAGGTAGCCCTGCGGCAGCAGGGGTTCGGGCAGGGGGCGTTCACCGAGCGCGTCGAGCTGGTCGATCTCGATCGTGCGCACCAGCGCGTCCAGCGGCAGATCGTTCGGCTCCAGGCCGAACGGATCTTCCATTTCTTCGCCAAGCTGGTCCAGGCCGAAGAAGGCGTAGGCCAGCACCGCCGACAGCACCGGCGTGCCCCAGCCCAGCGAACTGGCCAGGCCGAACGGCAGCAGCACACAGAACATCCACGCGCAGCGGTGCAGCAGCAGGGTGTAGGCGAACGGCAGCGGCGTCGTCAGGATCCGCTCGCAGCCTGCCTGGATCGAGGACATCGCATGCAGGCGGTCTTCCAGCTGGGCGTACAGGATCGGATCGAGATCGCCGCTGCGCAGCGCCTGTGCCAGTTCGGCGGCGATCATCGCCAGCAATGCATCGGGTACGTTCTCGCGCTCGGCCAGCTGCGCACGCTGGCGCTTGTCCAGCCACGGCAGGGCCGCCAGCGCCACGATGCGGCCGCGCAGGCGGGCGGCCAGCGCATGGGCGAAGGCGGTGGCCAGATAGGCGATGCGACGGCGGCGGCCTGCGTCATCCACCAGCAGCAGGTTCACCTGCCGGGCCAGTGAGCGCGATTCGAACACCAGCTGCCCCCACAGCTTGCGGCCTTCCCACCAGCGCTCGTAGCAGGCGCTGTTGCGGAAGCTCAGGAAGATCGACAGGACCAGGCCCAGCAGGGTGAACGGCGTGACCGAGACGCGCTCGATGCCGATCGGCGGCGCCAGTTCCACCACCGCGGCGACGGCGATGGACAGGATCAGGATGGCCAGCACCTTCGGTGCGATCGCCGGAACGATCGATCCGCGCAGGATGTACAGCAGTTGCCAGCCGTGGGGACGAGGTCGGATGATCATGGGGCAGCCGCGCCGGGCGCGGATTCACAGGCACGCGCAGGCTCGCGCAGCCGTTCATTGTACGCCCCTGCCCGGCAGCGGGCCGAAGCCCTGCGACGCCCGGTCGCACCCGGCCACAGGTTCAGATCACGCCACCGCCCAGGCCCAGGCGCAGGATGCCCACCACCACCACGATGCCGTTCAGGACCAGGCCGGCCCAGGCCCGGCCGCGCTTGCTCGGGTGGGTGAACAGGATGCCCAGCGCAGCGATCACCGCGCCGACCGCAGCGAACGGAATGAGGAACCAGTTGCCCCAGCCCAGCAGCGGTATCAGCGCCAGGATCATCCACAGCAGCGCCAATACACCCCACAACAGACTGATCACACCCATCGCCGCTCTCCCGCAGTTGGTTCCCGGCCCCAACCATAGACGTTCCGGCCGCCGTCGCCTACTCCCGTTGGCGGGCCGCTCACCTCGGCCGTGCTAGCGTCTGGATGCCCAGCGCACAGGGCGTTGGCGCCGATTCAGAGTGGCCCACCGATGATCCCATCCAGTCCTGCAGGGGTATTGCCATGAACATCCGTTGGGCCGCACTGGCGGCCATGCTGCTGGCCGCCGCCGGTTGTGCCAGCACCTCCAAGGTCATGCTGGGCCGCGCGCGGGCGCCGATCGACCCGGCGCAGGTGCAGATCTATTCAACGCCGCCGGCCGGCTCGCAGGAGATCGCCCAGCTGGAATCCGCCTCTGCGGTGGGCTTCGGCACCCAGGGCCAGACCGACGCCGCCGTGGCGCGGCTGAAGCGCGAAGCCGCAGCGCTGGGCGCCAACGGCGTAGTGCTGATGGGCGTGGGCAGCAGCGGCTCGCCGGTGGGCATGTCCGTGGGCGCCGGCAGCTATGGTTCGCATGTGGGCGGCGGTCTCGGCATTGGCATTCCGACCACGCAGAAGCGCGCCGCAGGCGTGGCGATCTGGGTGCCGAACCCGGCGCCGCCGGCACGGTTGCCGACCCAGGTGATCACGCCACAGCGGTGACGCAGCAGCGTCACCGCGGATAGCGCCGGGCCGTGCCCGGCGGCATTTCGCTCTTCCCCGCTGCGCTCGCCGGGCATGGCCCGGCGCTACCGTTACTTCTTCCGGTACTTCGGCACGAACACCGGGCCTCGGCGTGGCATTCCGACCATGCGGTAGCGCCGGGCCGTGCCCGGCGGCATTTCGCTTTCCCGCTGCGCTCGCCGGGCATGGCCCGCGAGATCCGGAGCGTCTCGGGGTGCTACAGAGAGAGAGCCGG